>NZ_JBSHDN010000116.1:0-1001 GCF_053616335.1 Nocardiopsis sp. NPDC055824 | reverse complement strand
CCCGCCGCCCCCCCCCGCCGCCCCGCCGCCCCCCGCCGCCGCGCCCCCGCCCCCCCCCCGCCGGCCGGGAGGCCGTTCGGTCCGGGGGCGGTGGCGGACGCCGAGCGAGGGCGCCACCTCTTCCGCCTTGGAATCATAGAACCTATAGGATATTTCCGATACTGGACAGTCCCTGTTTCGCGAGAAGGCGCGCCCCCGGGCTAGGATCGGGAGGAGATGAACGACAGAGAGACCACCTCCCCCGCCGGGGCTACGCCCGCCAAGAGCGCCGTGGTGGCCCGCCGTGCCCTGCGCGACGGCGTGTACGACGCGATCCTGGAGAAGCTCCTGGACGGCTCGGCGCCGCCCGGGAGCTCCCTCGGCATCGACCCGCTCGCCCGCGAGCTGCAGGTCTCGCCGACCCCGGTCCGCGAGGCGCTGGTGCAGCTGGAGCACACCGGCCTGGTGTCGAGGGTCGCCCTGAAGGGCTACCGCGTGGCCCCTCCGCTCTCGCCGGAGCAGCTGCGCGAGCTCTTCGACATGCGCGGGATCCTGGAGGTCGCCGCGGTGGAGCGCGCCGCCGAGCGCGCCGAGGACCTGCTCCCGGAGCTGCGCGTGGCCCACGCCCAGCACGTCCTGGCCGCCCACAACGTGCGGCAGCGCAGGGGGGACGGCGAGCGGCCCCCCGACTACGCCGACATGCGCGAGTACTTCGCCGCCGACTGGGAGTTCCACCTGACGATCATCAGGGCCGCCGGCAACCGCTTCCTGACCGAGGCGGCGGAGTCCTTGAACACCCACGTCCACCGGCTCCGCCAGACCGCCCACCACGGGATCCTGGACATGGACCAGGCCCTGAGCGAGCACGCCGCGATCCTCGCGGCCTTCGAGTCCGGGGACCGCGAGCTCCTGCGCTCGACCATGCGGGACCACCTGTCCGCCGTGGCCCACCGGGTGTCCGTCGACGGCTGACCGGAGCGGTACGACACCGTCGCGGCCGGGGGGCGCGTTCCGTACGGAAC
>NZ_JBSHDN010000115.1:0-20537 GCF_053616335.1 Nocardiopsis sp. NPDC055824 | reverse complement strand
GCGCCCTCCTCGGACCGGCGCCGCGCCCTGTTCCGGACCGGGGCCGGGGGAGGGGCGGGGCCCGGGGGGCAATTCTGGAAAAACGGTCTGTTGCCGGAACTCCGGGGGAGGGTATCTCCTCTTCATCCGTGCGGGAACCACGATGTGGTAAATGCGTGTACCACCGAGGGCTGAACAGCGTTCCGCGCGTCTCACGGGAGGTCCCATGGCTCGTCCGGCTGCATCGGCACCGGCAGCGCGGCACTACCTGATGTGTCGGCCGACCTATTTCGCGATCGAATACGCCATCAACCCCTGGATGGACCCGGCGGCGGGAGTGGACAGGGAAAGGGCGATCCGGCAATGGGAGGGGCTGCGCGACCTCTACCTCCGCCTCGGGCACCGGGTCAGCGAGATCGAGCCCGTCGACGGCCTGCCGGACATGGTCTTCGCGGCCAACGGCGCCCTGGTCGTGGACGGCCGGGTCTACGGCGCGCGCTTCGCCAGCGCCGAGCGCACCCCCGAGGGCCCGGCCTACCTGGACTGGTTCCGCAAGGCGGGCTACACCGAGACCCGTGAGCCCAAGCACGTCAACGAGGGGGAGGGGGACTTCGTCACCCTGGACGACGTGGTCCTGGCCGCCACCGGGTTCCGTACCGAGGCCGCCGCGCACCAGGAGGCCGAGCGCTTCCTCGGACGCCCCGTCGTCACCCTGCAACTGGTCGACCCGCGCTTCTACCACCTGGACACCGCGCTGTTCGCGCTCTCGGGCCGAGAGGTCGCCTACTACCCGGGGGCCTTCTCCGAGGGGAGCCGCCAGGTGCTGCGGGCGCTCTACCCGGACGCGCTGCTGGCCACGGAGGAGGACGCGGCGGTGCTCGGCCTCAACGCCGTCTGCGCGGGGAACGACATCGTCGTCGCCGCGGAGGCTACGGCCCTCGCCGACCGCCTGAGGGAGCTCGGCCGGACCGTCCACCCGGTCGAGATGGACGAGCTGCGCAAGGCCGGGGGCGGCGCCAAGTGCTGCACCCTGGAACTGCGCGACACGCCCGACCCGGTGTGACGGGCGCGGCCGGGTCCCGCGCACCCGTGCGCGGCGCCCGGCCGCCCGCACCGGCCCGGTGTGGGAAATACCACCGCGGGCCGACGGCGGTCCGCCCGTCGCCACAGGTCACGCATGCGCGGGCCGCCGGCGCCCCGCGGGGCGGGCGGCGCGTGTGACAAGCGGCCCTGGACCCGCGCCCCCGCCGCAATAAAGTCTGGGGTCGTGAAGACCACACAGCGCAGACTTCCGCGACGGATCAGGGAACAGCAGATGATCGACGCCGCGGTGACGGCGTTCTCCCGTGGCGACTACCACTCCGTCAGGGTGGAGGAGATCGCCGAGGCGGCCGGCACCTCCAAGCCCACGGTGTACCACTACCTGGGCTCGAAGGAGGGGATCTTCACGGCCTGCGTGCACAGGGAGGGCGAGCGGCTCATCGCCGCGATCCGGGAGGCGGTCCACGACCCCCGGGCCCGCTCCGGGGAGGACCCCCTGCGCCGGGGCATGCACGCCTTCTTCACCTTCGTGACCGGGAACCGTGAGAGCTGGACCGTCCTGTACCGGCGCGCCGCCGTCCAGGGGGAGCCGTTCGCCGCGGAGGCCACGCGCATGAGGGACCGGGTCATGGACGAGGTCGCCGGCCTCATCACCAGCTGCACCGGAGGCCTCCTGGACGAGCACGGCGCCAAGGACGCGCAGCTCCTGGCCCGCATCGCCGTCAGCACGGCCGACGCCTACGCCGACTGGCTCCTGGACCACCCGGAGGAGAGCCCCGACGCCATGGCCGGGCACGTCACCGAGCTCACCTGGTCGCACCTGCGGGCCCGGCGCGCGGCCACCGCGCCCTGAGGGAGGCCCCGAGCCCCGTCCGGGCCCGGGACCGTCCGCCCGCGGTCAGCGCAGCGCGCTCATCACGTGCTTGACCCGGGTGTAGTCCTCCAGGCTGTACGCCGACAGGTCCTTGCCGTAGCCCGAGTGCTTGAACCCGCCGTGGGGCATCTCCGACACCAGCTCCCCGTGGCTGTTGATCCACACCGCGCCGAAGTCCAGCTCACCGCTGACGCGCAGGGCGCGCCCGTGGTCGGCCGTCCACACGGACGAGGCCAGTCCCTGCTCCACGCCGTTGGCCAGCCCGACCGCCTCCTCCTCGGTGGCGAACCGCTGGACGGTGACGACGGGGCCGAAGACCTCCTCGCGCACGATCTCGTCGTCGGCCCGGAGCCCGGACACGACGGTGGGCGCCAGGAAGAACCCCTCCCCGCCCACGCGGTGCCCGCCGGTCTCCACGACCGCGTGCCCGGGCAGCCGTTCCAGGAGCCCGGTGACCCGGGCGAACTGGTCGGCGTTGTTGAGCGGGCCGAAGTCGGAGGGCTGGTCCGAGGGGCGCCCCGTGACCTGTGCGGCAGCCCGTGCGGTCAGTTCGGAGACGAACGCGTCGTGGACGCCCTCGTGCACCAGGACCCGGGTGGCGGCGGTGCAGTCCTGGCCCGCGTTGAGGAAGGCCCCCGCCACCACCCCCGCGGCGGCGCCGGCCGGGTCGGCGTCGTCGAAGACCAGGACCGGGGCGTTGCCGCCCAGCTCCAGGTGCAGCAGCTTCAGGTCGGCGGAGGCCGCCCGTGCCACCTGTACGCCCGCGCGGGTGGAGCCGGTGATCGACACCAGCCGCGCCGCCGGGTGCTCCGCCAGCAGGCGGCCGGTGTCGCGGTCGCCCACGACCGCGTTGAGCACGCCCGGGGGCAGGACCTCCGCGGCGGCCTCGGCGAGCATGACGGTGGTGGTCGGCGTGGTCTCGGCGGGCTTGAGCACCACGGTGTTCCCGGCGGCCAGGGCCGGCCCGATCTTCCACACCGCCATCATCAGGGGGTAGTTCCACGGGGTGATGCCCACGCACACGCCCACGGGCTCGCGGCGGATCCACGAGGTGTGCCCCTCCAGGTACTCGGCCGCCGCCCGCCCCTCCAGGTGGCGCGCGGCCCCGGCGAAGAACCGCAGGGTGTCCACACAGAACGGGATCTCCTCGTCGAGCACGGACGCGCGGGGTTTGCCGGTCTCACGGCACTCGGCGTCGGCGAACTCCCCGGCCCGGGCGGCCAGGGCGTCGGCGAGGGCCAGGAGGGCGTCCTGGCGGCGGGCGGGGGTACCGCCCCGGCGCCAGAGCCGGAAGGCCCGGGCGGAGGAGGACACGGCGGCCTCCACCTCCCCGGGGCCGAAGACCCCGGACCTGCCCGCGACCTCTCCCGTCACGGGGTCGACCAGGTCCTGGACGCGCCCGTCCGCGGGCGCCAGGGGTTCTCCGTCGACGAAGCCGGGCAGTGTGTCGAACTCGTGGATGCGCATGGTGTCCTCGCGTCGGTTGCGGTGGTGTCGGGAGGCCGGGAGCCGGGCCGACCGGTGGCTGCGCGCCGTCCGGTCGGCCCGCCCGCCCGGCGGGCCGGGCCAGGGCGGCGGAGGCCCTACCCGTCCAGGTGGGTGGGGGCGAACAGCCCCAGCACCATGGGCAGCACGACCACGTTCGGGCCGGGCCGGGACAGGGCGGCGGACAGGTCCTCGCGCAGCCGCTCCGGGGAGGTCCGGGTGGCGGGCACCCCGAACGCCCCGGCCAGGGCCACGAAGTCCGGTCGGGCCAGCTCGGTGTGGGTGGCCTCCCCGAACGACGACTCCATGTACTCGCGCAGGATGCCGTAGCCGCCGTCGTCCACGACCAGCCACGTCACGTCCAGGTCGTGCTGGCGGGCCGTGGCCAGCTCGGCGACCGAGTACATCGCGCCCCCGTCCCCGGAGACGGCCAGAACCGGGCCGCGCCCGGCCGCCGCGGCGCCCAGGGCGGCGGGGAACCCGTACCCCAGGCCCCCCGACCCCTGCGCGGAGTACGCACTGCCCCCGCGCGGGTCCCACGCGGACCACGCCCAGTAGGCCAGCATCGTCATGTCCCAGAAGCTGGGCGCCCCGTCGGGCAGGGCCTCCCGCACGGCCGCCAGCACGGCGCGCTCCGCTGCCAGGTCCTGCGCGTCCAGGCGGGCGGCCACAGCGGCCTTCACGGACGCCACCTCCCCTTCCACGGCCGGGTCGGTGGGACGGCGGGTCACCGCCTCCGCGAGGCCGGCGAGGGTTGAGGCCGCGTCGCCGTGCACACCGAGCGCGGGGTGGTTGGACTCCAGCTTGCCCAGGTCGGCCTCGACCTGGACCACGCGGCCCCGGGGCGCGAACGTGTGGTAGTTGCTGGACAGCTCGCCCAGCCCCGAACCCACCACGAGCAGGACGTCGGCCCCCTCCAGGTAGTCGGTGGTGTGCCGGTCCTCGATCCACGACTGGAGGGAGAGCGGGTGGTCCCAGGGGAAGGCGTCCTTGCCCCCGAAGGTGGTGGCCACCGGAGCCCGGAGGGCCTCGGCCAGGGCGACCAGCGCGTCCCGCCCCCCGGAGCGGCTCACCCCGCCCCCGGCCAGGATCCTCGGGCGCCGGGCCCCGTCCAGCAGGCGGGCCGCCTCGGCCACCAGTTCGGCGCGCGGCGTGAGCGGGACCGGGGCCGGGTCCACGTCCTCCACCGGGGGCACCACGGTCGGCTCCAGCAGCACGTCCTGCGGGATCTCCACCAGGACGGGACCGGCCGGGGCGCTCGCCGCGGCCCGCCAGGCCCCGGCCAGGGCCGAGGGGATCTGCGAGGCGTGCCGCACCGTGAACGCCGTCTTGGTGACGTTGGCGAAGCTCGCGGACTGCTCGGGCAGCTCGTGCAGGTACCCGTGGCGCCCGCCCCCCAGGCCCGCGCGCGGGACCTGGCTGCTGATCACCAGGACCGGGGCGCTGGACGCCCGGGACTCCTGGAGGGAGGCCAGCGTGAGCAGTGCCCCGGGCCCGGTGGAGACCAGCAGCGGTGTCACCTCGCCGGTGAGCCGGGCGTGCCCGTCGGCGGCGAAGGCTGCGTTGTTCTCGACCCGGCTGGAGACGAACCTCAGCCCCGGGGCCCGGCGCAGCGCGTCGAACAGCCCCAGCGCGTGCTGGCCGGGGATGCCGAAGGCCACCCGCGCGCCGAGCGCGGTGAGCGTCTCGGTGACCAGGTCCCCGCCGTTGCGCGGAGCTCCCATGGGCTCAGGCTCCCGTCGTGTGGTGGAGGGCCAGGACGCTGACCAGGTCGTAGGCCACGTGCGAGGCCGCGGTGGCGGTGATCTGCGCGTGGTCGTAGGCGGGGGCGACCTCCACCACGTCCGCGCCCACGAGGTTGCAGGCGGCCAGGCCGCGCAGGATCTCCAGCAGTTCGCGGCTGGTCAGGCCGCCCGCCTCCGGGGTGCCGGTGCCGGGCGCGTGCGCGGGGTCGAGCACGTCGATGTCCACCGACACGTACAGGGGGCGGTTGCCGATGCGCTGGCGCAGCGCGTCGGCGATCTCGTCCACGCCCTTGCGCATCACGTCGGCCGAGGTGACGATGCCGAACCCGAACCGGCGGTCGTCCTCCAGGTCCTTCTTGCCGTAGAGGGGGCCGCGGGTTCCCACGTGGCAGATGGCCTCGGTGTCGAGGATGCCCTCCTCCACGGCGCGCCGGAACGGGGTGCCGTGGGTGTAGGGCTCGCCGAAGTAGGTGTCCCAGGTGTCCAGGTGGGCGTCGAAGTGCACCATCGCGATCGGCCCGTGCACGCGGTGCAGCGAGCGCAGCAGGGGCAGGGCGATGGTGTGGTCACCGCCCAGGGTGACCAGGCGCGTTCCCTCCCGCACGAACCGGGAGGCGCCCTCGTCCAGGGTCTCCACGGCGTCGCCGATGGAGAACGGGTTGACCGCGATGTCCCCGGCGTCGACGACCTGCGCGTGCGCGAACGGGGACACGTCCAGGCCCGGGTTGTAGGGGCGCAGCAGGCGGCTGGCCTCACGGATGGCGGAGGGGCCGAAGCGGGCGCCGGGGCGGTAGGAGACCCCGGTGTCGAAGGGGACGCCGACCACGGCGATGTCGGCCTTCTCGACCTGGTCGATGCGGGGGAGGCGGGCGAAGGTCGCCGGCCCGGCGAAGCGCGGTACGAGGCTGGAGTCGGTGGGTCCGATCGGTGCGTTCATCGCGTGGTCCTGTCCTTCTCGTCGTCGGTGCGGCCGGTGGGGGCCGCGGTCGGTGCGGTCGGTCGGTGCGGGTCAGCCGTCCCGGGGCGCGGGCGCGTCCACGGGGTCCACGGCGGCCGGTGCGGCCCCGGCCCCCTCCGGTGCGTCGTCGCCGCGCAGGCGGCTCTGCCAGGCGGCCAGGACGGCCGGGTCCGTCGGCGGGGTCAGCAGGCTCACGGCCACGTACACCACCAGGGCGGTGCCGAGCCCCACGTAGATCGGCTCGTTGGCGAGCATCCCGGTCAGGGCCATGGTGACGATGACGGCCACCGACCCGGTGAGCATGGAGGCCAGGGCGCCCGCGCGGGTGCCGCGCTTCCACACCAGGCCGCCCAGGATGGCGACCAGCAGGCCGCCCACGAGCACGTTGTAGGCCAGGGTCAGCGCCGCGACGACGTCGTCGACGGCCAGGGAGACGCCGATGGTCGCGGCGCCCAGGACCAGGGTGAAGACGCGGTTGGAGGCGACCTCGTCGCGGTTCCCGCCCCCGTGGGAGGCCCCGCCGCGCCCGAACAGGCGGCGGACCTGGGGCCACAGGTCGGTGGACGTCACCGTGGAGCAGGCGATGAGGGCGCCGCTGGCGGTGGACATCACGGCGGACAGCGCGGCGGCGATCACCAGGCCGGCGAGGCCCACGGGCAGGGTCGCGTCGACCATCAGGGTGAACGCGTCGTCGGGGTTGGCCAGGTCCGGGAAGAGAACGGCCGCCGCGGTGCCGATGAGGGCCCCGCACACGCCGTAGACCAGGCAGTAGACACCCGCGCCGATGCCGCCGACCCTGGCGACCCGGTCGTCGCGGCCGGTGAACACGCGCTGCCAGATGTCCTGGCCGATGAGCAGGCCGAGCGAGTAGATGACGAAGTAGGTCAGGATCGTCTCCCCGCCGATGGCGGTGGGACTGAAGTAGGAGGGGTCCAGGGACTCGCGCATCCCGGAGAAGCCGCCCGCCGACCAGATCGCCACCGGCGTCAGGATGAGGACGAGCCCGATGGTCTTGATGGCGAACTGGGCCATGTCGGTCATGGTCACCGACCACATGCCGCCCATCGTGGAGTACAGGACCACGATGGAGCCGCCCAGGATGATCGCCACCGCGCGCGGGAGCTCGAAGAGGCCGCTGAAGATGGTGGAGAACGCCAGGGTGGAGGGCACCGTCAGCATGAAGGTGTAACCCCACATGACCAGGCCCGACACCACCCGCGAGTTGCCGCCGTAGCGCAGGTCCAGCATCTCGGAGACGGTGAAGACCCGCAGCCGCGAGATGCGCTTGGCGAAGAACAGGTGCAGCGCGAGGATGCCGACGCCGATGGCGACGACCAGCCAGGCGCCGGAGACGCCGTAGGTGTATCCCAGGCCGATGCCGCCGACGGTGGAGGCGCCGCCGAGCACGACCGCGGCCATGGTGCCCGCGTACATCAGCGGACCCAGGCGGCGTCCGGCGACCAGGTAGTCGGACTTGCTGGTGGCGCGGCGCATGCCCCACCAGCCGAGGGCGACCATACCCAGGAGATAGGCGGCGATCACCGCGAGGTCGACGGTCATGGCACTCCAAATGTGGACGCGGGGGTACGGGGGAGTGAACAGCGGCGACATTGACACAGGTCACACGGACTTCGGACAGACTAGGCAGCGTCTCGACTACGCTCCAGTGGACGAACCGCACCGTCAAGCCTCCTTGTATGTGCGAACCATCCAGAAAGTGCGGTCGGCGCACCCCTGTGCGCAACACGGGGGACACGAGGCACCCGGCGCCGGAACCTGCGGCGCGGGGCGGGGAGAAGGGGAACGCCGTGGCAGACCGGGCCCGACGCACCGACGTCCACACAGTGCCGCTGAGCGTGGTCACGGGCCGCCGCGACCTGGCGCTGGCCACCGTCGTCGAGGCGGGCGACCCGGGGATCGCCTGGGCCGTGGTCAGCGAGCTGACGGACCCCTCCGCCTACCTGCGCGGCGGGGAACTCCTGCTCACGGCGGGGGTCAATCTGCCCCGAACCGCCGCCGGCCTGCGCGCCTACGTCGACGCCGTGGTCGGCGCCGGGGTCAGCGCGGTCGGCTTCGGAGTCACCCCCGTCCACGACACCGTCCCCGCGGGCCTGGTCGAGCAGTGCCACGCGCGCGGACTGCCGCTGGTCGCGGTCCCCCGCCCCACCCCGTTCGCCGCCGTCAGCCAGGCCGTCGGCGCGGAGCTGGAGGAGCGGCGGCTGCGCGACCTGCGCCGCCTCGGGGAGGCGCACCAGGCACTGGCCCTGGCCGTCACCGCCGACGCGCCGGTGGACCGCGTCCTGAGGGTGCTCGCCGAGGCCCTCGGAGGGTGGGCGCTGCTCGCCCGCGTCCCGCCCGGGGTCCCGGGCGCCGGGACCCCGGCCGCGTCCGGGGAGGCCGCACCGGCGCGGACGGGGGCCGCCGCCGGTGGACGGCACGCGACGCCGGGCGCGCCCCGGGACCTGGACCCCGACCTCCACGGGCTCGTCGCCCGGCTCACCCTCCCGCACGGTCCCCGCAGCGCCAAGGCGCGGTACGGCGCGGACGAGGTCTTCCTGCACACCGTCGGCTCGCCCCCCGACGACCACGGGGTGGTCCTGGTGGGGCGCCCCGACCCCCTCGGCATCACCGACCGCGCGGTCCTGCGCACCGCGACCGCGCTGCTCGACCTCCTCGCGCGCACCGACCGGGGCGCCCCGCCCGCCCCGGGCCGCCTCCTCACCGCCCTGCTGCTGGACGGAGGGGTCGCCGAGGAGGCCCTGCCCCTGCTCGCCGGGCTCACCGGGGGCGGGGACGGCCACGCCGGCGCCTACCGCGTCCTGCACGCCCTTCCCGCCGACCGGGGGCGGCACACCGCTCCCGCCGGCCTGCCCCTGGACACCCGGGTCCTGGACGCCGCCCCCGGCCCGCCGGGACTGCTGCGCGCAGTCCTCGCGGACCGCGGCGACGCCGCGCACCGGGAAGGGCTGGACCTGCTCCTGCTCCACGGGTGGATCGGCGTGCTGAGCGGCCCGGTCTCCCCCGAGGAGCTGTCCTCCGCCGACCGCGCGGCGGCCTCCCTCCTCCCCCGCGCCCGCGCGGCCGGGGGCCCGCTGCTGTGGGAGGAGGACACCGACCCCTTCGAGGCCCTCCTGGACCCGCTGGGCGCGGACGCGCTTGCACGCGGCGTCCTGGGGCCGCTCGCCGAGGACACCGCTCCCGCGGGGCTCCTGCGCGCGACCCTGCGGGCCTGGCTCACCCGCCACGGCAACTGGGACCGGGCCGCGGCCGACCTCGGAGCCCACCGCAACAGCGTCCGCTACCGGATCGGCAGGATCGAGCGGGACCTGGGAGTGGACCTGGCCGACGCCGAGCAGCGCATGCGCCTGTGGTTCGCGCTCACCCGGTGGCGGCCAGGCCCCTGACCGCGCTCCCGGGACCTCCGCCGCGCTCGGGCCCGGGCCCGAGCGCACGTGCGGATGCGCGACGCGCACGCACGTGCACGGGCCCGGACCGGCCCCTCCCACCTGCCCTCGCCCGTGCGGGCGTGGCCGCTTCCGGCCAATTCCCCGATTCGGGGTGCGCGGTGCCCGATCCTGGTCGCGCACATCGTCGTCCCGGCGGGGGCAGCGGCTGCCATGTGCGGCGTATGGACCCGGTTTTCGCTGGGAAAGCGGAAGTTGTGCGCCGACCACGGTTCCGAATCGTGCGCGTGTTCCGGTTCCCTCACCCTGTCGGGGCTCAGCCTGGACACTTGGTATCTCCGTAGCGAACCCGAAGTCAGGGGGCCACATGTCGTTTCCTCCGCTGGACACGGCCCTGCCCGCCGGGGCCGATGCCCGCGAGCACGCGCTCATGCTCAGACGGGTGCACGAGGCCTCGCTCACCGGGCGTCCCGCGCCCGCGCCGCTGCGCCCCGTGATCGAGGACTCCTGGGGAAGGATGCGCGGCTTCGGCATCGACCCCGACAGCGCGCCGCCCCCGCGGGTGGCGCGCGTGGACGAGCTCCAGCGCAACCGCGACGCCTCCCCGATCGCGGCGGTCCTCCCGCTGATCCGCCGGTCCCTCGTCTCGGTCGCGGACGAGGCCGACCACATCATGCTGGTCGCCGACTCCGCCGGGCAGGTCCTGTGGCGCGAGGGCTCGCACCGCATGCGGTCGGTCGGCGACAGGGTGGGGCTGGTCGAGGGCGCGTACTGGAACGAGGGCAGCACGGGCACCAACGCCATCGGCACGGCCCTGGTCGTGGGACGTCCCGTGCAGGTCTACTCGGCCGAACACTTCGTCCGGAGCCTGCACACCCTCACCTGTGCCTGCGCCCCGATCCACGACCCCCGCGACGGGCGCCTGCTCGGCGCCATCGACGTGACCGGTCCCGTCTCCACCATCCACCCCGCGACGCTGGCGCTGGTCAGCGCGGTCGCCCAGCTCGCCGAGGCCCACCTCCAGGGGATCCACCACACGCATCTGGAGCGGCTGCGCTCGGTGGCGGCGCCCCTGCTGGCCGGGATGAGCGAGCGCGCCCTGGTCGTGGACGACGCCGGGTGGACGGCCGCCGCCGTCCACATGGAGCCGGTCCGCAGGGTCCTGCTGCCCACGCAGCGGGACACGGGGACGGCCTGGCTCCCCGCACTGGGGGAGTGCGCGCTGGAGCCCCTGCCCGGGGGCTGGCTGGTGCGCCCCCGGCCGGAGCGGGAGAGCGGCGGGGCCACGGTCACCCTGGACCTGACCCGTTCCGCCCCCACGGTGGCGGTCGCCGGGGCCAGCGGGGAGTGGACGCACCGGCTGACGCCGCGCCACGCGGAACTGCTCCTGCTGCTGGCCGGCCACCGCGAGGGGCGTACGGGCGCACAGCTGTCGCAGGCCGTGTTCGGCGCGGGAGGCCACGTCGTGACCGTGCGGGCCGAGCTGTCGCGCCTGCGCCGGCACCTGGGCGGCATCATCGAGAGCCGCCCCTACCGGTTCAGCGAGGAGGTCCTGGTACGGGTCGTCGCCCCGCCCGCCCCGACCGACCTGCTGCCCGGGTCGGTGGCGCCCGGCGTCCGGGACCTCCGCGAGGCACTGAGGTCGGGCGACCGCTCGGTTGCTCTGCGCGATCTTCTCGCAACCTAGTGCAACCGTTGCGCCCCGTTCCCGGGTGCGGTGGACTGTGCTTGCGCGGCCCCGGCCGGGGCGGTCGCCGGGCCGGAGAGGGCACGGCGACCGGAGTATCGGTCCACCGGCGCGTTCACGACCTTCGGGCCTTGAGGGGGGCCACGGGGAGGGAAGTACGCGCTGCGGGGCCCAGGCGGTCGTTCGGGGTATCGGGGGAGAGCCCGAGGCCGCCGCGCGACGCGGCGGGACGTCCCCCGAGGTGGTCTCCTCCGGGACGTCCCGCCGCGCACCACGGGGGCGCGGGCGCGCCGGAGCCCTAGTCGAGGGCCTCCTCGACGTTCTCCGCCTTCTCCGTCCCGGGTTCCTCGCCGCCGGGCTCCCGTTCCCCGGCGTCCTCGGCCGCGGGGGAGCACTGGAAGCAGTCCATGGTGAAGACCTGCTCGCCGTCGACGCTCCCGGTGAAGCTCC
This sequence comes from Nocardiopsis sp. NPDC055824, assembly GCF_053616335.1. Lineage (NCBI taxonomy): Bacteria > Bacillati > Actinomycetota > Actinomycetes > Streptosporangiales > Nocardiopsidaceae > Nocardiopsis > Nocardiopsis sp. NPDC055824. The sequence continues at coordinate 8,914 of NZ_JBSHDN010000115.1, read as the reverse complement.
CGGGAAGGCTGTCGTCGCCCGCCTCCCGCTCGGCCAGCGCCCCGCGCAGGAGGCGCCCCTCGAACACCGCCCGCGCGCCGTCCTCGGTCTCGCCGGTGCAGTGGACCTCCAGCCGGCCGCCGCGGGGCTCGGGGGAGGCGGACGCCTCGTACCCCTCCGTGCCGGCGGTCCGGTTCGGGCCCGGGGCCACGGAGGCGGCCGGGGAGGCGGCCGGGTCTCCCTGCGGGCGGCTGCCGCAGATCAGGCCCCCCGGGACGGGGTGTCCCTCGCGGGCGAAGGCGCGCTCGGCTCCCGGCCGCAGTGCCGTCGCGGACAGGGCGTCGGCCGCCTGCTCCAGTTCGACCCGCGCCGCGTCGGCCTCCGCGTCGTGCGCCCCGCCGGGGGAGCAGGACGTGGCGAGCACCCCGCCCAGGACGAGGACGGCCAGCGGGACGAGGACGGTGGTCGAGCGGACTCTCATGGCTTCCCCCTGGAATGTCGGGCCGGGCGGCGGCCCCACGGACCCGCGTGCCCCATGCGACCAATGTCGCTGATGGGAAAGATGGGGCCTATGTCCGACTCGGAGGAGAAGCGTGAACAGTTCCTCATATTCTCGTCATCCCCCCGTGAGTCGACCGCGGGGGATGGGTAGCCACGATGAGGACGATTCGGGATGAAGGAGACGGGGGGGTCGGTGTGGCGAACAGCACGGAAGGCCCTTCCCCCCGGACCCGGGGCCGTGGGCTGGGCTACACTCAGCACATTTACCGAACCGTGCTCACCCACGGCTCGACCGACCCGACCGTCTCACCCGACCCCCGCGGCCCAGCCGCCACAGGGGCACCGTGTGAACCATGGGGGCACGACGGGCGTCGTACCGGAAGACCGCACCCGGGTCCCGGCCGACACCCTGCCGGCCCCTCAGACCGTCCTTCCTTCGGAGGTGGACCGTGTCCGCTGACCACCGAGAGCAGCAGCCCGCGCAACAGGGCTCGCGCATCGACCCCCACGTCGGCCGCTACGCACGTCGAGCACAGGGAATGGTCGCATCGGAGGTCCGGGCACTCTTCGCGGTGGCCTCCAGGCCGGAGGTGGTCTCCCTCGCCGGGGGAATGCCCAACGTCTCCGCCCTCCCCCTCGACCAGATCGGAGAGCTCGTCAAGGACGTCGTCTCCGAGGAGGGCACGGCCGCACTCCAGTACGGATCGGCCCAGGGCGACCCCGTCCTGCGCGAGCAGCTCTGCGAGTACATGGCCCTGGAGGGCGTCACCGCCAGCCCCGAGAACGTCATCGTCACCGTCGGCTCCCAGCAGGCCCTCGACCTCCTCACCCGCGTGTTCGTCGACCCGGGCGACATCGTCCTCACCGAGGCCCCCACCTACGTCACCGCGATCAACACCTTCGCCGCCTTCCAGGCCGACATCCGGCACGTGGCGATGGACGACCAGGGCGTCATCCCCTCCGACCTGGAGGAGGCGCTCGTCCGGGCCGAGCTGGACGGCCGCCCGGTCAAGTTCTTCTACACCGTCCCCAACTTCCAGAACCCGGCCGGGATCACCATGAGCGCCGAGCGGCGCGCCCAGGTGGTCGCGGCCTGCGAGCGCCACGACGTGCTCATCGTCGAGGACAACCCCTACGGCCTCCTCCGCTACGACGGCGAACCCGAGCCCACCCTGTACTCGCAGAGCGAGGGCAACGTCGTCTACCTCGGATCGCTCTCCAAGACCTTCTCCCCGGGACTGCGCATCGGCTGGGCGCTCGCGCCCGCCGCCGTGCGCGCCAAGCTCGTCCTGGCCGCGGAGTCGGCGATGCTCAGCCACTCGACGTTCAACCAGCTGGTCGTGCGCCGCTACCTCAACACCTTCCCGTGGCGTGAGCAGATCAAGGCGTTCAACTCCATGTACGGCGAGCGCCGCGACGCGATGCTCAACGCGCTGACCGCGATGATGCCCGCCGGGTGCACCTGGACCAGGCCCGAGGGCGGGTTCTTCGTGTGGGCCACCCTGCCCGAGGGCATCGACGCCAAGGCGATGCTGCCCCGCGCCGTCGCCGAGCGGGTCGCCTACGTCCCCGGCACCGGCTTCTACGCCGACGGCCGCGGGCGCGACAGCATGCGCCTCAGCTTCTGCTACCCCACGCCCGAGCAGATCCGGGAGGGCGTGCGACGCCTCGTCGGCGCCATCGAGGGGGAGGTCGACCTGCGTGATACGTTCGGCACCACCCTGGCCCCGAGCACCGAGGGCCACCAGTCGCCGGCCCCCGACCTGCCCTGACACCCCCGAGCAAGGCACCAAGCACCATGACCGCAGCACAGAAGGAGGTTGGCGCCGTGGCCGACCTTGACCGTGTCCTCGTTCTCGCCGGGGGCCTGTCCCCCGAACACGAGGTGAGCGTCCACTCCGGGCGCAGCGTCGCCGAGGCGCTCCGCCGACTGGACGTGGAGGTCCAGGTCGCCGACGTCGACTCCACCCTGCTCGACCGGCTCTCCGACGACCCGCCGCAGGTCGTCTTCCCCGTCCTGCACGGGTCCGCCGGCGAGGACGGCGCCATCCGGGAGGTCCTGGAACTGGTCGGGGTGCCCTACGTGGGCGCCCGGCCCTCCGCCTGCCGCCTGGCCTACTCCAAGCCCGCGGCCAAGGCCCTGCTCGCCGAGCAGGGCGTGCGGGTGCCGCGCGGCGCGGCGCTGCCCAAGTCGGCGTTCCACGACCTGGGGGCCCCGGCCCTGCTCGACCGGCTCGCCGAGCGCCTGGGCCTGCCGCTGTTCGTCAAGCCGGACAGGGGCGGGTCGGCCTTCGGCGCCGCCCCGGTGACGTCGGTGCAGGGCCTGTCCACCGCCCTGGTCTCCTGCTTCGCCTACAGCGACTCGGCCCTGGTCGAGGAGCAGGTCCAGGGCACCGAGCTCGCCGTGGGGGTCCTGGACACGGGCGACGGTCCGGTGGCCCTGCCGCCGGTGGAGATCGTGCCGGACGGCGGGGTCTACGACTACGCCGCCCGCTACACCGCCGGCCGCACGGAGTTCTTCTGCCCGGCCCGCCTGGACGCGGAAGCCCTGGCCGCGGCCGCGGAGGTGGCGCTGACCGCGCACCGCGTCCTGGGGCTGCGGGACTTCTCCCGCACCGACCTCATCGTGGGGGCGGACGGCCGGGCCACCTTCCTGGAGACCAACGTCGCCCCGGGGCTGACCGAGACCTCCACGTTCCCGATGGCGGCGGCCGCCGCCGGGCTGGACTTCGCGGTCGTGTGCCGCGAACTCGCCCACCAGGCGCTGCTGCGGCACTGACCGGAGCCGCCCGGCGGACGCGGGGCGCCCTTGCGGCGCCCGAACCCGCCGACCCGATCGGAACAGCACGCCCGAACGCCCGGCCGGGGCACCCCGGCCGGGCGTTTCGCGTGCGCGGCCGCCGGGCGGCACGGCCTCCGTCCCGCACCCGGGCCGCCGGCCCGGGGCCCGTGGGCGCGGACCGGTGCCGTCACGCCGCCCCGCGCCCGGCGGGGTCTCCCACGCCTCAGGACCGGGGGACCCCCAGAGCCCGTTCGAGCACGTCGCGCACGGTGGCGCGAAGCAGGTCCACCTTGTACCCGGTGGAGGGGAGCGGGGAGCACAGCGAGGCCAGGTCCGCGAGGGCGTCCTCCGCCTCCGGGCCCAGCGCGCGCCCCGGAAGGGCGCCGACCAGGGCGGACTCCACGCCTGGCAGCCTCAGCGGGGTGCGTGCCACCCCGCCGACGGCCACGGCCGCCCGGGTCACCGGTCCGGCGCCGTCCACGCCGCAGTCCAGCCGCGCCACCGCCTCCACCAGCGGCCACTCCGAGCGGGAGCGTCCCGTCGCCCTCCTGTGGGAGGAGCGCTCGCCCCGCACCGGAACCGGCAGGGAGACCGACACCAGCACCCGGCCCGGCGCCAGCACGTGGTCCCGGGCGGGGTCCGCCCCGTCGTACAGGTCGGCCACCGGCCTCTCCTCCGGCTGCGTGGAGCCGGCCCCCGCGACCAGCACCGTCGCGTCGTGCGCCAGCAGGGCGACCGCCAGCGACGAGGGGTGCGGGGCCACGCACGGCCCCTGGTCCACGACCACCCCGTACAGGTGGTCGCCCGAACGGGCGGGGCAGGAGTCACCGCCCGTCTGGAAGCAGTCGAAGGCCGGGTTGCGCAGGTACCAGCAGCGGTTGCGCTGCAACAGGTTCCCACCCAGGGTCGCCGCGTCGCGTACCTGCGGGGTGGCCAGGACCCGCGCCACGGCGGCCAGCGCCGGGTAGGCGTCGGCCAGCCCCGGGTCCCCGGCCAGTTCGCCGACGCCCGTCAGGGCGCCCACCCGGGCCGATCCGTCGGGGAGCCAGTCCACCCCGCGCAGCTCGCCGACGCCGGACAGGTCGACCACCGGCGCGGAGCCGATGACCCCCGATCCCAGGCAGGCGGTCAGGTCGGTTCCCCCGGCGCGCGGGAGCGCGCCCGTGCCGTCCAGTCCGGACAGCGCCTCGTCCAGGGTCGCGGGTCGTGTGACGGTGATCATCGCAGTCCTTCGATCAGTCGGTCCGGACGGACGGGCAGCTCGTGCGGCCGCCAGCCGGTGGCGTCGTGCACGGCGTTGGCCAGGGCTGCGGCGACGCCGACGACCGACACCTCTCCCAGGCCGATCCCGCCGCCGGGGACGTGCTCGAACCCCTCCTCGTGGAAGTACACCTCGGTCTCGGGCACGTCCCCCGGCCCCGGGATCCGGTAGTCCTCCATGTTGTCGGTGAGCGTCACCCCTGTGGCGGGGTCGTGGCGCCGCTCCTCGAACAGCGCGTACCCGACCCCCTGGACGACCGCGCCCTCGCACTGGTTGCGGGCCAGCCGTTCGGCGTAGACGCGGCCAGCGGCGATCCCGGCCCAGCAGCGGGTGGGCTGCACCCGGCCCAGCAGGGTGTCCACCTCCACCTCCATCACGTGCACCGCGCCGCTGAGGCCCCGGCCCAGGGCCAGGTCGTCGGCCATGTTCGGGGAGAGCTGGCCCCAGCGGTCCAGGCCGCGCCCGCCCTCCACGCGCACGCCCTCGGCCGCGGTGAGGGCCTCCTTGAACGCGTGCTCGGGGACCGGGCCGACGGCGGGGACCGAGGGGGAGCGCTCCCGCAGGGCGTCGCGCAGCCGGTCGGCGGCCTGCACAGCGGCGGGCCCCATCGACGTGGTGGTGCGCGAACCGTACGACCCGGTGCCGTGCACCGGCCCGCTGCGCCCGATCTCCACCCGCAGGTCCGAGGCGGGCACGCCCAGCCTGTCGGCGACGGCCCCGGCGAGCACCGTGCGGATCCCGGTGCCGATGTCCTGGGTGGACGATCGCACCACCAACGAGCCGTCCTCCACCGAGAGCTCGACCCTGGCCTGCGGCCCGAGGAGGTAGAGCCAGCTCGCGGCGGCCACCCCCACTCCGCGCCGGAAGCGGCCGGAGCGGGGGCCGCGCGGCCGGTCCCGCCACAGGTCCAGTTCCGCGGCCCGCGCGTACAGGGCGCGCCGCTTGGGGTTGCCGTCCCAGCGGGCGCGCAGCGCCAGCGGGTCCTCGCCCAACCGGTGCGCCATCATGTCGACGGCCTGCTCCAGCGCCCACGCCATGGGCGGTCCGCCAGGGCCGCGCATGGGCATGCCGGGGGGCAGGTTGGTGACCACGTCGAAGTCGCGGACCCGCCGGGGCGAGCGGCCGTACATCATGAAGGCGAGCGCGGCGGCGGAGGAGCCGACCGACACCCCTCCCTCGCCACGGGAGTCCACGCTCATCGCGGCCAGGTCCCCGTTCCGGTCGGCGAGCAGCGCCACCCGGGTGCGGGCCGCGGGCCGGTGCCCGGCGTCGGTCAGCTCCTCCGCGCGGTCGAACGCGACCCGTACCGGCGCGCGGGCGGCCCTGGCCAGCTCCACCGACGCCACGATGTCGGCGGAGAGGGCGTTCTTGGCGCCGAACCCGCCGCCGACGTACTCGCTGACGACGTGCACCCGGTCCAGGGGCAGGCCCCAGTGCTTCGCGGCGCGTTCCGCGGTCTTGGCCACGGCCTGTGTGGACACGCGCAGGTACAGGTCGCCCCCCGGCTCCCAGGAGGCCACGCACACGTGCGGTTCCAGGGGGTTGTGCGCCTGCGAGGCGGTCGTGAACTCCCCGGAGACCAGGAGCGGGTCACTTGCCCGCGCGGCCCGGCGCAGCCTGCGCACGGCGGTGGGACCGCGCCAGCTCAGGGTGCCGGGACCGCGCAGGTTGCCCTCCCACCGGGCCGGAGGGGTCGGGGCCTCGCCGTAGCTGGGGGCGGCGGCCCGCTCGGCCCGGGTCGGGTAGAGGACCGGGGCCCCGGGCGCCCGGGCGGCCTCGGCGTCGAGCACGGCCGGGAGCGGTTCGTAGTCGCCCGGGCCGGCGGCCGCGGCCGCCCGGGCGCCGGCGGAGGTCGGCGCGGCGACGGCGGCGATCGGCTGGCCGACGTAGCGGACGGTGCGGTCCTCCCCGAGCAGGTCGGTGAACACGGGTGCGGTTCCGGAGGCTGCGGCGGTGTCCTCCGGGGCGTCCCCGGTGCGCGCGGCGCCCGGGTCGACGGCGCGCACGCGGGCGTGGGCGTGGGTCGAGCGGACGATCACCCCCTCCCAGTGGCCGTGCGGAGCCAGGTCGGCGCTGAACCGCGCCCGTCCGGTCACCTTGTCGACGGCGTCGCGGCGGGGGGGCTCCCGGTCCGGCCGGGAGTCGAACTCCCCGGCGCAGGCGGCGGCGACGGCGGCGAAGATCCCCTCGTAGGCGCCGCAGCGGCACAGGTGGCCGGACAGCGCTTCGGCGATCGTGTCGCGGTCGGGCCGGGTGTCGCCGTGGTCCGCCCGCCAGGTGTCGACGAAGACCGAGGCGGAGACGACGAACCCCGGGGTGCAGTATCCGCACTGGAGCGCGTCGTGCGCCGCGAAGGCGTACTGGACGGGGTGGGTGCCGCCGAGGCCCTCGACCGTCGTGACGGTGCGGCCCGCCAGGCGGTCGGAGGGCAGGAGGCAGGAGACGGTGGGGGAGCCGTCGACGAGGATCGTGCAGGCGCCGCACACTCCGCCGCCGCAGGCGATCTTGGTGCCGGTGAGGCCGAGGCGGTCGCGCACGTGCTCGGCGGTGCTGGTCTCGGGGTCGACGGGTGCGGGATGCCGTGCGCCGTTGACCGTGACGTGGTCCATGGGTGTCCGTCCCTGGTGCGCATGAAAGTTGTCAATGTCAACTTAGGGTGGCTCCGCCGGGCTGTCAACGCCCTTCGGACACCGGCCGCGGACGCTTCCGCCGGGGCGCAGGTCAGCGTTCCGCGGTCCGCTCCGGGGGCGCCGCCGACCCGCCGCGTGCCGGCGGCGCCCGTGCTCCCACGACGGCGGGGCCGGTGCGCGCCGAGGTGCGCACCGGCCCCGCGGGGGCGTGCCGGGTCAGAGCCCCAGGGCGTGCATCGAGAAGTGGAACACGAACACGGCGCTGAGCAGCCACATCAGCCAGCCCACCTCCCGGAACCGGCCCTGTGCCGACCTCAGGACCGTGGAGGCGATGATGCCGATGCCGATACCGCTCGCGATGTCGTAGGCGAACGGCATGACCGCGATCGTCAGGAACGCCGGGATCGCGACGGACATGTCGTCCCAGGCGATGCCGCGCACCTGCGTCATCATCAGGGCCCCCACCAGCACCATCGCCACCGATGCCGCCTGGGCCGGGACGATAGCGAACACCGGGGCGAACACGATGGCGGTGAGGAAGAGCAGGCCCGTGACCACGCTGGCCAGCCCGGTCCGGGCGCCCTCGCCCACCCCCGCCGTGGACTCCACGAACACCAGGGTGGCCGACGAGCTGGTCAGGCCGCCGACCACGGCCCCGGTCCCGTCCGTGGCCAGGATCTGGTTGACCCGGGGCATGTTCCCGGCGGAGTCGGCGATGTTCGCCTTGGCGCCGATGGCCAGGATGGTGCCGACGGCGTCGAAGAACCCGGCCAGGACGAGGGTGAACAGGATGACCCCCGCGGCCGTGGGCCCCGCCGTGGTCCAGGCCCCGAACATGTCCACCTGGAACAGGAGCCCGAAGTCGGGCACGGCGACCGGGCTCGCGGGCAGCCGGGGCGCGCCGCCGCCCCAGTCCTCCGGCGTCAGGCCCAGGGCGTAGTGCACCGCGACGGCCATCACCGTGGCGCCGACGATGCCGTAGAAGATGGCGCCGGGGACGCCGCGCGCCAGGAGCGCGCCGGCCAGCACCAGCCCGCACACGAACACCAGCAGGGGCCAGCCCAGGAGGTGCCCGCCGTCGCCGGAGGCGCCGATCTGGAGCAGGCCGTCACCGTCGCCCTTGCTGACGAAACCGGCGTTGGCCAGGCCGATCAGCGACACGAACAGACCGATGCCCACGCCGATCGCGAGCTTGAGGTCGTGCGGCAGCGCGTTCATCACGGCGGTGCGGACACCGGTGACGACCATCGCGACGATGGCGACGCCCTGCCACACGACCAGGCCCATCGCCTCGGGCCAGGACATGACGGGGGCGGCCTGGTAGGCGACGACCGCCATCACCCCGAGGGCGGCGGCGCAGGCGATCGGCGCGCGGCCGACCACCCCCATCATGATCGTGACCAGGCCCGCGGCCAGGGCCGTCATGGTGGTCAGCTGTGCGGCCGACAGGGTGTCCCCGTTCACGTCGGCGACGCCGCTCAGGACGATCGGGTTCAGGACGATGATGTAGGCCATCGCCATGAACGTGGTGAGACCGCCCCGGACCTCGCGGGCGATGCCGGAGCCGCGCTCACCGATGAAGAAGAAGCGGTCGAGCCAGGATCGACCTGTGGCGGACGCGGGCTGTTCGCGCCTACGGGCGCGCTCACTTCGGGTCATGTCCCCTCCTGGAGGGAAACGGGGCGGCATGGAGCCACCATAGGTGAGGGGGGCGCTACCGTGTGTAGTCACCTGGGTGTCGGCGCCGGGACGGTACCGTCC
>NZ_JBSHDN010000114.1:0-20717 GCF_053616335.1 Nocardiopsis sp. NPDC055824 | reverse complement strand
CCCGCGCCCCGGCGCCCCGCCCGGGGTCCGGGGGCCCCGGTGCGTGAGTCCCGGGCATATCGACGCATACTCGGACACTGCTAATGTTCGCGGCAGTATTACTGGCAGGTAATAAATGGGAGCACGCGTGTCTCGGCTGTTGTCCTGGATCATCCGCTCCGTCTGGTCCTACGCCCGGAGCAGAGCCGAAATCCGCGCCGGCTCCGCGGCCGCCCGGAAGTTCGCGCGCTTCGGGACGGGCTCCGCGATCGCCTTCCCCACGGCCACCCTCTACGGCGAGCCCTGGATCGAGATCGGCGTGCACACCGTCCTGGGCGGCGACATGACCCTCGCCGCGGGGATGGGCCCGGACTACGACCTGGGCGAGGGCTCCGTCGTGCGGATCGGGTCGGGCTGCGCCATCGGCCGCGGCTCCCACATCGTCGCCCACAAGTCCGTGGACATCGGCGACCACGTGTACACGGGCCCCTACGTCTACATCACCGACCAGAACCACGCCTACGCCAACACCGAGATCCCCGTCGGCCTCCAGTGGCCCGTGGACGACCCCGTCAGCATCGGCGACGGCACCTGGATCGGCGCGAACGCGGTCATCCTCCCCGGGGTCCACCTGGGCCGCAACTCCGTCGTGGCGGCGGGCACGGTGGTCCGACCCGGCGCCTACCCCGACCACGCCGTCATCGCCGGCGTCCCCGGCAAGGTCGTGCGCACCTACGACGCCGAACTCGGGTGGGAGCCCCCGCTGCGCGAGACCGGGACCCCCACCCGGGTGCCCACCCCCGTCACCGGCCTGCCCCCGGAGATCCCGGTGGAGCCGCCGGCGCCGGGGTCCGCCACCCGCTTCCCGCCGGTCTGACCCCGGCCGGGCGGAACGCCCCGGCGAAGGGCCCCGTCCGGAGCGCTCCGGCCCAGCTGAACACGGGTTCCGGGGAGGCCGCGGGCACTATTGTGGCCCCATGAAGTTCGACGGGTTTGAAACACTGGCCATCCACGCGGGGCAGGAACCGGACGCCGGGACCGGCGCCGTGGTGGTGCCGATCTACCAGACCAGCACCTACGCCCAGGACGGCGTGGGCGGGCTGCGCCAGGGGTACGAGTACTCCCGCACCGGCAACCCCACGCGCGCCGCGCTGGAGGAGTGCCTGGCGGCGCTGGAGGCCGGTACGCGCGGCCTCGCGTTCGCCTCCGGGATGGCGGCGGAGGACACCCTGCTGCGCACGGTCCTGTCGCCGGGCGACCACATCGTCATCCCGGGCGACGCCTACGGCGGCACGTTCCGCCTCGTCTCCAAGGTGGTCGAGCGCTGGGGCGTGCGGTGGGACGCGGTCGACCAGTCCGACCCCGCGGCGGTGCGCGCGGCCGTCCGGCCCGAGACCAGGGTCGTCTGGACCGAGACGCCCACCAACCCCCTGCTGAACATCACCGACATCGAGGCGGTCGCGCAGATCGCCCACGACGCGGGCGCGCTGCACGTCGTCGACAACACCTTCGCCTCGCCCTACCTCCAGCAGCCGCTGACCCTGGGCGCGGACGTGGTCGTGCACTCCACCACCAAGTACCTGGGCGGGCACTCCGACGTGGTCGGGGGCGCCCTGGTCGTCTCCGACGCAGAGCTGGGCGAGCGGCTGGCCTTCCACCAGAACACCATGGGCGCCGTGCCGGGGCCCTTCGACTCCTGGCTGACCCTGCGCGGGGTCAAGACCCTGGGTGTGCGGATGGACAGGCACAGCGCCAACGCGGAGCAGGTCGTGGCGGTGCTGGAGGGCCACCCGGCGGTCCGCAGGGTCTACTACCCCGGGCTGGACGCCCACCCCGGGCACAAGGTGGCCGAGCGGCAGATGCGGGCCTTCGGCGGGATGGTCTCCTTCGCCCTGCGCGACGGGGAGAAGGCCGCGCTGGAGCTGTGCGAGCGGACCGAGGTCTTCACGCTGGGCGAGTCCCTGGGCGGGGTGGAGTCCCTGATCGAGCACCCCGGGCGGATGACGCACGCGTCCACCGCCGGCTCCCCGCTGGAGGTCCCGGCCGACCTGGTGCGGATCTCCGTGGGCATCGAGTCCGGCGCCGACCTGGTGGCGGACCTGCTCCAGGCCCTGGGGGACTAGACCGCCTTCTGCCGTGCTGGCCCTCCGGCGTCGCCGCCGGGCCCGTCACGGCGCCTCTCCGGGGCCGCGTCCCCGGTGCCGTGGCTTCTCTGCGGCGGGCTCTCCTGCGGGCCCGCCGCCGCGGCGCCCCGAGGGGCTGTCGACCGGTGTGCTCCCGCGCCGTGCGGCGGGTGCACCGTGCGGCCGGTCCCGGCCTCCCGGTTCAGACCGGGGTGGAGGCGCGGTCCTGGGGAGGGGCGGTCCCGGCGGGCTTCTCGTTGGTGAAGCGGAGCCCGACGACGAGGCGGCCGGTACGGGAGAGGGCGATGGGGTCGTCGCCCCGCAGGGAGCGGTAGGCGCCCCGGCTGTCCCGGCGGCGGATGCCGATGGAGACGGCGAGCAGGAAGCCCACGGCCAGGCCCAGAAGGACGACTCCGACGAGTGTGACGGCGATCGGGATCATGCTGGTCTCCTCAGGGGAAGTCTCTAGTGCTTCGTACGCCCCCGTACGGGGTGAGGGGGCGCGGGGTGGTGTCTCACGAGTGCTGTATCCGTTGTCGGTGGTGCTCGGGTGTGCGGCCCGGCGGGTTGCGGTCCGCCGTGCGCTGCTCTTTCGGGTGTCTCATCGGCGGCGACACCGTGTACTGGGGGTGGCCTTCACCTACGATAGGTTCAGCAGAACCGGATGGACCTGTTCGGTTGGTGTACCGATCACCTTGTTGGTACAAGCTAGGTTGTTGGTCTAGTACCCCAGCGAGGGCTGACTTATGCGGGCAGAAAGCAGATATCGACAGATCGCGCGGACTCTGAGGCGCGAGATCCAGGAGAGAAGCCTGCCGCTCGGCGGGCAGCTGCCCTCGGAGAAGCAGCTCGAGGAGCGCTTCGACGCCTCCCGCAACACGATCAGGCTGGCCCTGGGCATGCTGCGCAACCAGGGCCTGATCGTCAGCCGGCCCGGCAGGGGGCACTTCGTCCAGGACGTCGTCCCCGAGACCTTCTACGCCAACCGCACCAGGGACGGCTCCGCCGGACTCAACGAATCCGGCATGACGGGCCAGATGCTGGAGGAGCTCCAGCTCCTCAGCGCCACCCCCGACATCGCGAGCCGCCTGCGCGTGCCCGAGGGCGACATGACGGTCGTCCGCCGGATGTACCGGTTCTCCGGTGAGATCTCGGGCTCCGTCAGTTCCGCCCACTACCCCATGGACCTCGTCAACGGCACCCCGCTCATGCTGCCCGAGGACGTGGAGAGCGCCCTCGCCGTGCTCGCCGACCACGGCCACCGCCAGGTCGGCTTCGTGGACGAGCTCACGACCCGCATGCCCAGCCCCCACGAGGCCGGGCAGCTCGAACTCCCGCCCGGGGTACCGGTGCTGGAGGTCCACAGGACCGACCTCTCGGAGGAGAGGCCGATCCGCGTGGTGGAGACGGTCTACGCGGGGCACAGCATCCGCTACCAGTACGAACACGGCAACATGAACGCCTACCGCCGGGACTGAGCACACGCATGAGCACGTCGAGGAAGACCGAGGTCGCGGACCACCTGCGGGAGGCGCTGACCAGGGGCGACTACAAACCGGGAGAACGGCTGCCGGGGGAGGAGGAGCTCGCCGAGCAGCTCGACGTCTCCCGCGCCACCGCACGCCTGGGCATGCGCATCCTCCAGGACGAGGGCCGCATCGCCATCCAGGCGGGCCGCGGGGCCTTCGTCGCCGACCACCGGCCCATCGTCCACCTCGCCACCCCCATCACGGGCGGCAGCGACTCCGAACGCTTCGACGCCGGCTACCAGCCGCACCTGCGCGAGGCCGGATACGACCAGATCGACGAGAAGATCAAGGTCAGCCTCGACACCATGCGGCCCAAGGTGGCCAGGCGGCTCCGCCGCGGCGACGCGGGGGACGGCCCCCACGGGGGGCTGGTCGTCATCCGGGCCTCCGACCGGTTCGTCGAGGGCAGCCTGTGGCAGTCCCAGGTGACCCACTTCCCCTTCAGCATCGCGAACAACACCCCCCTCATGTCCCCCGACCGGCTGGAGCAGGGGGTGGCGGCGGTGCTCCAGGAGCTCGGCTACCGGGAGGACTGGAACTGGGACATCGTCGGCGCCCGGATGCCCTCCCAGGACGAGGCCGAGTCCTTCGGCCTGGGACCGGGGATCCCCCTGCTCGTCCAGGAACGCGTCGCCTACGACGGGGAGACCCCTCTGAGGTTCACCGAGACGGTCATGCCCGCCAACCGCCACCAGCTCCTCTACTCCGGGGGCCGGGCGCCCGAGGAACTCCTGCTGATGGCCTCGGACGTCAACATCTTCGAGCGCTGACCCGCGCGGCCGCGGCCCGGGCACGGCGGGACCGCGCGGCGCGGACCCCGCGAACGGGGCCCGCCGCCCGCGGGACGGCGCGGGTGGCACGACCTGCCCTCCGCACGGCCTGCCCTCCGCGCCCCGGACCGGCCGGGGCGCCGCACCCCTGCCCGGCGCCGCCGGTCCGTGCGCCCCCGGGCGCAGGATCAGCCCCGGCGCCCCAGGTAGCGGTCGACCACGAGGGGGCCCAGCCCCCCGGCGTCGGCGCGCACCACCCGGACGCCCCGGCGCCGCTCCACGCGCTCCAGGAACGCGCGCAGCCGCGGATCGTCCGCCAGGACGAAGAACGCCACCTCCGCCCCCTCCCGCAGCGCGGCGTCCAGCTCGGCCAGCGTCAGCTCCCCGGTGCGGGGATCCGGCGGCCAGGAGAACCGCGCGCCGCCGTCCTCGCCCAGGTGGGCGGTCGGCTCCCCGTCGGTCACCACCATCACCTGCGGGCGCAGGTCGCGGTGGCGCCGCAGGTGGCCGCGCGCCAGCCGCAGCGCGTGGTGCAGGTTCGTGCCCGGGACGCGGCTCCAGTCGTGGGCCGCCAGCTCCGCCGGGGTCATCTCCCGGGCCCTGTCCCCGAACCCGACCAGCCGCAGCCTGTCCCGGGGACGGCGGACCCGGACCAGCGCGTCCAGGGCCAGGGCCGTCCCGGTGGCGGCCCCGTGCAGCCCGCGGGTCGTCATCGAGTGCGACAGGTCCACCAGCAGGGCCACGGCGGCGGCCTCCGCCGGTTCGGTCTCCACCACCCGCACGTCCTGCGGGCGCAGGACCGCGGAGCGCTCCCCGGGCCGCGCCCGGCGCAGGACCGCCTCGCGCGCCGTGGCGACCGCGTCCAGCGCCAGGTCCCCGGCCTCGTCGCGGGGCAGGTGGCCGCCGGTCGCCTCGCCGCCCGGTCCGGCGCCGCCCCGGAGGCCGCCGCCGCGGACGCCGCGCCGGCGCCCCGCCGCCTCGATGTCGCGCAGGGCGAGTTCGCCCAGCCGACGGATCTCGCGCGGTCCCCAGTCCGGTGACTCCGGCCGGGACCGGTCCCTCCCGGCGCCGTCCCCCGGCGCGGCCGGGTCCCCGGGCACCTGCGGGCGGGAGGAGCCGTCCCCCCACCCGCCGGCGGCGACGGCGGCCGGTCCGTCCGGGGCCGCGGGCCCGTCCTCCCCGTAGCTGATCCGCACCCCCTCCAGGGCCGGGGACTCCAGCGGCTCCGGCCCGGCGGCGGGGTCCGCGCCGCCGACCGGCCGCTCATGCGGGGCGGCGGTCCCCTCCGTCGGCCGGGGCTCCTCCTCCGGCCCGTCCAGGGGATCGGGTCCGCCGTCGTACTCCCGGTACCGGAACCTCACCCGTGCCGCCCCCCGATCCTCCCGGCCCACCGACCGGGCGCGTCGGCCACGACCCTACGCCCGGTGCGCGCTCCGGCGGCGCCGATCCCGGTGGACCCGCGGTCGCGCCGGGCCGCCCGGGGCGTGGTCCGCGGGTGCTCCCGGCCGGCCCGGGGCCTGCTGTCCGGGCGCGGTCGGCGCGGCGGGAGGCAGCCCGGCGGACGCGGGCCCGGAACGACCCGCGGGGCACGGCCTAGAACCGGTAGACCCCGCCGCCGGGCAGCACGTCCTTGGACAGGCGGCGCTCCAGGTACAGGCCCTCCAGCGCGAACTCCACCACCGCGGCGGCCAGGCCGGGCGTGGGCGGGCCGTCCTCCGACTCCGGGGCGGCGCCGGCGATCATCGCCGCGAGCCCCGGCACGGCGCCGACCCGGCGCAGCAGCTCGGCGGCGCCCACCAGGTCGCCGGACTCCACGGTGGCGCCGCCGGTGAACCGCTCGACGAGCGCGGACAGGTCCGTCCCGCCCAGCCGCTCCCGGAACGCCTCCGCCGTCGCCCGTCCCAGCAGCGCGTGCAGGACCTCCGGCTCCCGGCCCTCGGTCCCCAGCTCGAACTCGACCTTGCCCAGCAGCGGCTCCACCGCCGCCGCCAGGTCGCACACGCGCGCCACCGGGGCCTCCCCGCCCGTCAGGGCGGACCGGCGCAGCGCCGACGCCGCCGCAGTCTCGGCCGCCGCGACGGCGAAGCGCACGGACACCCCCGACCTGGCGTCCACCCGCTTGGAGGCGCGCACCAGCCGGGTGAACCGCGCCGCGGTCTCCCACACGTGGGCGGGCACCGCCGTGCCCTCCGGCAGCACCGCCTCCTGGCGCACCAGCGCCAGCTCGTCCTCCAGCGTGAGCGGGTAGTGGGTCCGCACCTGCGCGCCGAAGCGGTCCTTGAGCGGGGTGACGATCCGGCCCCGGCTCGTGTAGTCCTCGGGGTTGGCACTCGCGACCACCAGGAGGTCCAGGGGGAGCCGCAGGCTGTAGCCCCGCACCTGGAGGTCGCGCTCCTCCAGCACGTTGAACAGGGCCACCTGCGCGCGGGCGGGCAGGTCGGGGAGCTCGTTCACGCAGAACACGCCGCGGTTCGCGCGCGGCACGAGGCCGTAGTGGACGGTCTCCGGGTCGCCCAGGGAGCGCCCCTCGGCCAGCCGGGCCGGGTCCACGTCGCCCACGAGCTCGCCCACGCCCGTGTCGGGGGTGCCGAGCTTCTCCCCGTACCGCTCCCGCCGGTGCCGCCACACCACGGGCAGGCGGTCCCCCTCCTCCGCCGAGCGCCGCACGCACACCGGGCACACCGGCGCGTAGGGGTGGTCGTTCACCTGGCACCCGGCGACCGCCGGGGACCACTCGTCCAGCAGGCCCACCAGGGAGCGGATCAGCCGGGTCTTGCCCTGCCCCCGCTCGCCGAGCAGCACGAGGTCGTGCCCGGCCAGCAGGGCGCGCTCCACCTGCGGGAGCACCGTCGAGTCGAAGCCGAGCACCCCGGGGAAGCGAGGTCCGCCGGAGCCCATCAGGCGGAGCAGGTTCTCCCGCACCTCGGCGGAGACGGAACGGTGGACGTGGCCGTACTCGCGCAGCGCCGCGCGGGTCCGGGGGAGTTCGGGGGGTGCGCTCACCCTCCGAACCTATCCGCAACCGGGGCGGGGTGACGGGAGTATCCCCCGCCCGGGGTTTCCGCGGCCCGGCTGGGGAAAGGGACCCCGATCAGAGCGTCCCCGTCCGGCGGCCCCGCCACCGGGGCCGGTGCCCGGCCCTGTTCACCGGAAGATCCCCCGGTGGCCGCCGGGATGGAAGAATGGGACGTGACGGTGGAGTCCTGCGAACGGCCCGGGCGGCCGGTGAAACCGGAGGTGGCGGCTGGTGGCACGGTTCGGCAATGCACTGACGACGGGGGCCGACCTCGTGAACGCGGCCGAGCGCGCCGTCCTCGGCGCTCTGGAGCAGGTCGACGGGGCGGCCGACCTGGTGTGCTTCTTCGTCTGCGGCGCCGACCCCGAGGAGGTCACCCTCGCGGGCAAGCGCGTCATGGCGCTGGCGGGGGGCGCGACCACCCTCGGGTGCAGTTCCACCGGGGTCATCGGCGGCGGACGCGGCGTCGAGGGGCAGGGCTCGGTGAGCGTGTGGTGCGCCGGTCTGCCCGGGGTGGAGATCACCCCGTTCCGCCTGGACACCGTGATCGAGGGCGACCACCTCGCGGTCGTCGGCATGCGCGAGCCCGGCCCCGACGACCGGGCCGCCATCCTGCTGACCAACCCCTACGAGTTCCCCACCCAGGCGTTCGTGCGCGAGTCCACGGTCGCGCTCAACGGGCTTCCCCTCGTCGGGGGCATGGCCGACGGCATGCGGGGGGAGGAGTCCGTCCGCCTGTTCTGCGAGGGCGACGTCGCGGAGCACGGTGCCATCGGCCTCCTGCTCGGCGGCGCCAACGTCCTCGGCACCGTCGTCAGCCAGGGCTGCCGCCCCGTCGGCCCGGCGATGACCGTCACCAAGTCCGAGGGCAACCTCATCCTCGAACTCGCGGGGGTCAACGCCTACGACAAGCTCGAGGAGCTCGTCGAGGAGCTCTCGGACGAGGACCGCGAACTCGCCGGACACGGTCTGCACCTCGGCATCGCCATGGACGAGTACGCCGACCACCACGGGCAGGGCGACTTCCTGATCCGCAGCGTGGTCGGGGCCGATCCCGAGCTCGGCGGGCTCACCGTCGGCGACATGGTGGACGTCGGCCAGACCGTCCGCTTCCAGGTCCGCGACGCGGGCACCGCGGACGAGGACCTCGCCCGGCGGCTCGCCGACTTCGGGGCGGAGCACGCCGTCGGCGCCGGACTGCTCTTCTCCTGCAACGGCCGCGGGGCCGCGCTCTTCCCCCACGCCGACCACGACGTCCTCGCCGTGCACCGCGTGCTGGGCGTCGAGGCCGTCGCCGGCTTCTTCGCGGCGGGGGAGATCGGGCCGGTCGGCGGCGTCAACCACGTGCACGGGTTCACCGCCTGCCTGCTCGCCTTCGCCTAGCGCGTCGGCCGCAGGGGTCCGCGGCCCCGTTCCTCCGCCGTGACCCCGTGTCCGTGGCGGGCCGGGGCGCCGGGACCGGTAGGGGTGGCCCTTCGCGCCGCACCGGCAGCGCCCTGGTCGGCCCACGGCCGTCCCCGGGCTGCGAGCCGGACTTTTACTGCCGTAACACCAACACCCGCCACAAGCTCCTTGAGTGTGCGCACACCAGGGCGCTTACTGAGAGTTACTGATTTGATCACTCTCGGTGTTTGGTGAGGGAAGGTACAGATGTCGGACAGACGGTGCGAGCGCACCACCGCCCGGACCCTGGCGGCCCTGGGCGCCGCGGCGCTCCTCGTGCCCCTCGCGGCGCCGGCACCCGCCTTCGCGGAGGGCGGCTGGCTGCGACAGGACCTGGACTCCGCGGACCGGGTCGGCCTGGTGCTGGAGTCGGGCGCCCTGCGGACGGACGTCGGTGAGGCGGACGGCGGCGGGGCCTCGCTGCGCAGGGAGGGGCAGCGCGGCCGCACGGGCCTGGCGACCTTCCCGGAGCAGGCCCTGGACGGGCCCACCGACTCCGTCGACGTGCGGGTGCGGGCGGACGGCGACGTCGAGCACCTCCTGGCCGAGGTGCGGGGGGTCCGCCCGGACGGGATGTGGACCGAGTGGTACCCCGCACCGGGGAGCGGCGGCCGGGTGACCCTGCCCGAGGACGTCACCCAGGTGCAGCTGCGGGTGGAGGTCGAGGGCGGTGACACGGCCCTCACCGGTCTGCGGGTGCGCCCGCTCGCGAGCGGCGCGGGCCGACCGGGCGGTGGGGAGCGGGACGGCGGCGCCCACGGAGCCCGGCCTGCCGAACCGTTCTCGGCGCGGCTCTTCGCGACGCGCATCGGCCTGGTGGGCGGGACCACCGCCAACGGCCACACGGTCCGGAAGGACGACCACTTCGTGGCCCTGCCCTCCCGTCGAGGCCTGGCCACGCGGGGCGGCGGCGAGTACACGGTGCGGGTGTGCACCACGGGAGCGCTGGGTCCCGAGGGCAAGAACGAGACCCCCGAGCACGAGCCGCGCTGCGCCTACCTCCCCGTCTGGGACGTGGGCCCCTGGAACACCGGGGACGACCACTGGAACGAGGACCGCGAGTCCTGGAACGACCTGGAGCGGGGGCGGCCCCAGGCGGAGGCGGCGTACACGGACGGGTACAACGGGGGGCTGGACGGGTTCGGGCGCAAGGTCCGCAACCCCGCCGGGATCGACCTGGCCGACGGCGCCTTCCGGGAGGGGCTCCAGCTCCCCACCAACGCCTGGGTGGAGGTCGACTACCTGTGGACCGCCGACTACCGGCAGCGCGCGGAGATCACCACGGTGACCCAGAGCGACCCGGTGGTCGTGCGCGGCGGCCCCGGCCTGGAACACGACCCCGTGGGGCTCGCGGCGCACAAGGCCAACGTCGACGTCGCCTGCCAGACGGTCGGGGACGAGGCGACGGGCCCGTTCGGGACCAGCAGCGCCTGGTACCGGATCGGCCCCGGCAACTACGTCCCCGCGGCGTTCGCCGACGGCGGCGCCGACGCCCCCGACTGCGCCCGCCGGTAGCCCCCGGCACGGAGGCCCCGGCGCCCCGGGGCCTCCGCCGGGAGCCGCGGACCGCGCCGGGGCGGACCCGGGCCGTCCCCGGCTCAGACGCGGACGACGACCGTCCCGGCGGCCCTGTCGTGCAGGGCGCGGGACCGGGGGTCGAAGTGGATGGGCAGCGCCTCCGCCAGGGAGAACAGGTTCCCCACCAGCGGCAGGGTCTGGGGCAGGCCGAAGAACGCCGCACGGCCCAGGGCCTGGCCCTGGGTGAGCCTCCCCCCGTCCGCGGCGCTCACCACCCTGATGCCGACCGCCATCTTGCCGATCGTCCGCCCCCAGGCGACCAGGTACAGCCAGTCGTAGAAGAACAGGAGCAGGCCCCAGCCGAAGAAGAACAGCAGGGCCCACAGCTCCCCCTGGGCGTCGGTGGTGTCGGCGCCCAGGGTGAGCACCGCCGTCACCAGGGCCATGAAGAGGAAGAACGCCCAGGCGGCGACCACCACCAGCGCGTAGTCGATGGCGCGGGCGGCCAGGCGGCGCCCCAGGCCGACCGTCCCCGGTCCTCCCCGGTCGGCGCCCGGGGGCGCGGACGCCGGTCCCCAGCCGCTGGTCGGGACGTACGAACCGGGCCGGGGTTCCTGGGGGTTCCAGTGGGGGGTGGGCATCGCGGGGTCGGTTCCTCTGTTCGTCGGTCGGGGAAGGGCGCAGGAGGCCGCGGGCCGGACCCGCCGGGCCTCCCGGTACTCAGAGACTACGACGCGCCGGGAGCCCGGACGGATGCGTCGCGGCGCCCCAGAACCTCCGACCGCACCGGTCCGCGCGGCCGGCGCGGGACTCCCCGAACGCGGCGGGGGGCGGCCCTCGGCCGCCCCCCAACCTGTTCCGCCTGTGCCTCACATGCCGCTGTAGGGGACGGCGTCGATGATCTCGACCCCCAGGCTCTTGCCGTTCGGGAGCGTGTAGCTCACGCTCTCACCGATGCGCTTGCCGTTGATGGCGGACCCGAGAGGGGACTTCGGGGAGTACACGTCGATCGGAGATCCGCTCTCCTCGCGGGAGGCGAGCAGGAAGGTGACCTCCTCCTCGTCCCCGTCGAACTTGACGGTGACGGTCATGCCGGGGCCGACCACGCCCTCGGTGCGCGGGGCCTCGCCGACGCGTGCGGTGCGCAGGATCCCGGTGAGCTGGAGGATGCGGGCCTCCATCTTGCCCTGCTCCTCCTTGGCGGCGTGGTAGCCGCCGTTCTCCTTGAGGTCGCCCTCCTCGCGGGCGGCCTCGATCTTCTCCGCGATCTCGATCCGCCCACGGCCCGACAGGGTGTCCAGCTCAGACTTGAGCCGGTCATACGCCTCCTGGGTGAGCCAGGTGACGTTGTCATCGCGGGTCTGGGTCACTGGAACTCCTTGTGTACTAGTAGCAAGGGCCACCAGGCGGCCGAAGCTGAACTTACGAGAATATCACCGTGTGTGGTGGCACAAGGGATCTCGCAGGCGTGGCGGCGGCACCGGGGACCAGTGCGGGGAGGGATCGGTCGATCAGTCCTGCGAACCTTGTTCCCTGCACGAGGCCACTTGTACCGCGGAAGCCTGACGAACCGTCTCAACGGTCGCGGTGACCATCCGGTTCCCCGCCTCCGCCTCGGAGCGCTTCTGCCCCACCTCGACGTGCTGCTCGTCCAGTGCCACGATCAGGCACTCGGCCCCGTCCCGGCTGTTCACCTCGTAGTTGACCGTGACCTCGTCCGGGGACTCCAGGGAGTAGGAGACCACCTGGTGGTACACGCCGCCCCCGAGCCCCCTGTAGCTCATCACGGAGTAGCCCCAGCCGACCGCGCACAGGACCGCGAACACGGTCGCGATGACGAAGAAGACGGGGCCGTTGCCGTGGTGCCTGCGTAGCGCGGGCGCGACGGGTTCGGCCGTGTCGGCCGGGGTGTCGGCACTGTTCACGGCGTCTTCTTCCGGGGTGGGCTGCATCGGGAATCTCCGAACAAGGGGACGGTGTTGTCTAAGATATCCCCGACCTGCCAGCCCCCCTACGCGGCCCGTGCGTGAGTCGTCGAAGCCGTGCCCCGGGGAGGCCGGACAGCCACGCCCCGTGCCCGTGTTCACCGAGTCAAGGAGAACCCTTCGTTGTCCGAGCGCCTGCGGCTTATGGCCGTCCATGCCCACCCCGATGACGAGTCCAGCAAGGGCGCGGCCACGATGGCGCGCTACGTGGACGAGGGCGTCGACGTGCTCGTCGTCACCATGACCGGTGGCGAACGAGGCGACATCCTCAACCCCGCCATGGAGCGTCCCGAGATCCGCGAGAACATCGCGGCGGTCCGCCGCGAGGAGATGAACCGGGCCCGCGAGATCCTCGGCATCCAGCAGGAGTTCGCCGGGTTCGTCGACTCCGGCCTGCCCGAGGGCGACCCGCTGCCGCCGCTGCCGGAGGGGTGCTTCGCGACCCTGCCGGTGGAGGAGGCCTCCGCGCCCCTGGTGGAGTCCATCCGCCGGTTCCGCCCGCACGTGATCCTCACCTACGACGAGAACGGCGGCTACCCGCACCCCGACCACATCATGACCCACAAGGTGTCGATGCACGCCTTCGACGCCGCGGGCGACCCCGACGCCTACCCGGAGGCGGGGGACCCCTGGCAGCCGCTGAAGCTGTACTACTTCGTCTCGTTCCCGCCGGAGCGGTTCGAGGCACTGGCGACCGTCCTGGCCGAGCGCGGCATCGAGAACCCCTTCGAGGACTGGATGAAGCGGATCAACGAGCGCGAGTACCCCAGGTGGGAGATCACCACCCGGGTGCACTGCAGCGAGCAGTTCGACGTCGCGAACGAGGCGCTCAAGGCGCACGAGACCCAGGTGGACCCGAACGGCTTCTGGTTCGCCGTCCCCAACGAGGTCCTGGCCGAGGCCTGGCCGACCGAGGACTACCACCTGGTGCGCTCGCTGGTGGACACCGAGGTCCCTGAGAAGGACCTCTTCGCGGGTGTCCGAGAAGCAGTGAGAGTATGAGCGGCATGAATACCCTTCTCACCTCCGCGGCGGTGGCGGCCAACGACTTCTCGCTGGACAAGAACACCGTGACACCCGGGGTCATGGGCTTCCTCGTCATCTTCGCGATCGGCGTCGTGCTGTACTTCCTCATGAGGAGCCTGACGGGCAAGCTCCGCGCCCTGCCCAAGGAGGGCGACGGGTCGCCGGAGGCCGGCGGCACCGCCCGGGCCTCCGACGACGGGGCGGCCGGGGTGGCCGCCTCCGCCGCCCCCGACGGCGCCGGGGAGCCCAGGGCCTGACGCCCCGGGAGCCCGGCGGCCGGTCCCGCGGGGCCCCGGGGCGGCGGGAGCGCTCCCCGGGGACCGTTCCCCGCCATGACCCGGCGGGGCGGTTTCCGGGAGGGGGGGCTCCCGCTCCGGGGCGAACCGGGCGGACCCGGGCCGCGGGTGGCACAGTGGGGGCATGCCCAACCGCTTGAGCGAAGCGACCAGCCCGTACCTGTTGCAGCACGCCGAGAACCCCGTGGAGTGGTGGCCCTGGGGTGAGGAGGCCTTCGCGGAGGCGCGCCGGCGCGACGTTCCCGTCCTCGTCTCCGTCGGCTACGCGGCCTGCCACTGGTGCCACGTGATGGCCCACGAGTCCTTCGAGGACGAGGCGACCGCCGCGCGCATGAACGCCCACTTCGTCAACGTCAAGGTGGACCGCGAGGAGCGCCCGGACGTCGACGCCGTCTACATGGAGGCCACCCAGGCCATGACCGGCCAGGGCGGGTGGCCCATGACCGTGTTCGCCACACCCGAGGGCGCCCCGTTCTACTGCGGGACCTACTTCCCGCGCGACCACTTCCAGCGGCTGCTGGAGGGCGTGGCGACCGCCTGGCGCGACAAGCGCCCCGAACTCCTCGACCAGGGCAAGCGGGTCGTGGACGCGCTCGGCGCCCCGCGCACCCTGCCCTCCGCGCCGCCGCCCTCCGCCGACCAGCTGGACCTGGCCGTCCACGCCCTGGTGCGCGACTACGACAGCGCGGAGGGCGGCTTCGGCGACGCGCCCAAGTTCCCGCCGTCGATGCTGCTGTCCTTCCTCACGGCGCAGGACGAGCGCACCCGGCCCTTCCCCGCGGAGGGGGCCTCCGGCGGAGGCGCCGGGGCCCCGGGCGAGGCCACCCCCGCGCGGCTGATGGCCACCGGCACCGCCCTGGCCATGGCCCGGGGCGGCCTGTACGACCAGCTCGGAGGCGGGTTCGCCCGCTACTCCGTGGACCGCGCGTGGGTGGTGCCCCACTTCGAGAAGATGCTGTACGACAACGCGCTGCTGCTGCGCGCCTACCTCCGCATGGGTCGGCGCCCCGTCCGCCGGGGCGCCGGGACCTCGGAGCCCGCCACCCGCGCCCTGCTGCTGCGGGTGG
The DNA here is from genome assembly GCF_053616335.1 of Nocardiopsis sp. NPDC055824. Lineage (NCBI taxonomy): Bacteria > Bacillati > Actinomycetota > Actinomycetes > Streptosporangiales > Nocardiopsidaceae > Nocardiopsis > Nocardiopsis sp. NPDC055824. Next base: position 5,965 of record NZ_JBSHDN010000114.1, on the reverse strand, counting down.
CGGAGGAGACCGCCGACTGGATGCTGCGCGACCTGCGCACCCCCGAGGGCGGGTTCGCCTCGGCGCTGGACGCCGACAGCGAGGGCGAGGAGGGCACCTACTACGTGTGGTCCCCCGCCCAGCTGCGCGAGGTCCTGGACGCGGACGACGCCGCCTTCGCGGCCGGGGTGTTCGAGGTGACGGAGGAGGGCACCTTCGAGCGGGGCGCCTCCGTGCTCCGGCTGCCGGTCCCTCCCGCCGACACGTGGCGCTTCCAGCGGGTCCGCGAGGCCCTGCTGGCCGCCCGGGCGGAGCGGGTCGCTCCCGCCCGCGACGACAAGGTGGTGGCCGCCTGGAACGGGCTGGCGATCGCCGGACTGGCGGAGGCGGGGGCGCTGCTGGAGCGCCCCGACCTGGTGGAGGCCGCCCGCGACGCGGCGGAGCTGCTGCTCACCGTCCACCTGCGGGACGGCCGCCTGGTGCGCACGTCCCGGGACGGAAGGGCGGGCGGCAGCGCCGGGGTCCTGGAGGACTACGCCGACGTGGCGGAGGGTCTGCTGGCCCTGCACGGGGTGACCGGCGATCCGCGCTACGCGCACGGGGCCGGACAGCTCCTGGACGCCGTCCTGGAGCACTTCGGCGACGGCGCGGGCGGGTTCTTCGACACCGCGGACGACGCGGAGAAGCTCTTCAGCCGCCCGCAGGACCCCACCGACAACGCGACCCCCTCGGGGCGCTCCGCCGCCGCGTCCGCGCTCGTGACCCACGCCGCGCTGACCGGTTCGCAACGACACAGGACGGCGGCCGAGGGCGCCCTGGCGCCGGTGGCACTGCTGGCCGAGAAGGCGGCGCGGTTCGCCGGGTGGGGCCTGGCCGCGGGCGAGGCCGCCCTGTCGGGGCCGCGCGCCGTCGCGGTGGTCGGCGACCCCGGCGACCCCCGGACGGAGGAGCTGGTGCGCACCGCCCTGACCTGGGCGCCCCTCGGTACGGCGCTGTCCCGGGGCGACGGCCTCGACGACGGCGGCGTGCCGCTGCTGCGCGACCGGGTGCGGGTCGGAGGAGCTCCCACCGCCTACGTGTGCGAGGGGTTCGTCTGCAAGCTCCCGGTCACCTCGCCCGAGGAGCTCCGGGCCCAGCTGCTCTCCCGGACGCCCTGACCGCCGGGGGGCGCGGACACGCGCCCCCCGGTCAGACCAGCCGGGTACCGCCGATGATGTCGTTCACCACGTCCGGGCGGTAGGCGGGCTGCCGGATCTCCATGTACACGGTCGTGGGCACGCCCGGCTGGTGCACGGCGGCGCTGGTGAACGCGCCGCCGCCGTTGCACTCGGGCCAGTCCCACACGGTGCCCTCCCAGGTGGGGGTGTGCAGCTCGCGCTCCTCCGGGGAGCCCCCGCACGGGTCGGCCCCGGAGACGCCGCTGAGCCTGCGGGAGCCGGGCATCACCGTCGCGTACACCCCGTAGGAGGGCACCTCGGTGGAGTGCCAGTCGTCCGCGTCGGTCGCCACCAGCAGCCCCGGTCCCGCGCCGGCCCCGGCCGCGGCCGGACCGGCGGCGAGGTCGGTGTGGAACTCGCGCGCCCACACCGAGGGCACGTTCACGAGGATGTTCTGGCTGGCGTCCCTCACCGTGGTCAGCGCCATGCCCGGGGCGCCGGTGGACGCGGTCGCGCCCGCCGCCACCAGCAGCAGGGAGGCCGCCAGGGTGACCGTGCGCCGCCAGGGCATCTGGTAGCGCTGCCACCACGGGTCCGCCTTGGGCAGGTCGGGCTCCGTACGGATCGCCCTGACGCGGTCGGTGAAGGTCTTGGCGTCCGCCGGCCTGCTCTCCCGGTCCACCGAGAGCGCGGAGAGGATGAGCTCGTCGAGGGCGCGGGGCAGGCCTGGCCGGATCCGGCCAGGCGGGACCTTGACGGGCGGGCGGGACGGCGGGCGCCCGGTGATCAGCTCGTAGGCGACCGCGCCCAGCGAGTACACGTCGGACCGGACGTCCAGGTCGCCGCCGGGGATGCTCTGCTCGGGCGACATGTAGCCGGGGGTGCCCGCCGCCGCCGTGAACCCCGAGGCCTCGTCGATGGCCTTCGCGAACCCCAGGTCCGCGACCAGGACCCGCTGCCCCACGGGGGAGGACTGGAGCAGGACGTTGGAGGGCTTGATGTCGCGGTGGATCGTGCCGTGGTTGTGCAGCACGGTGATGCCCTGGCCGATCTCCGTCAGCAGCCGCAGGGCCTCGTCCAGGGGCAGCTGGCCCCGGCGGATGAGGTCGGTCACGCTTCCCTGGTCGGCGTAGGTCATCACCATGTAGGGGCGCCCGTCGGGCAGCACGTCGACGTCGTGCACCGCCACCAGCCACGTGGAGTCGGTCTGGCGCAGGATGCGCGCCTCCTCCAGGAACCGGTGCTGGATGTCCATCTGGTGCGCCCAGTTCTCGGCGAGTACCTTGATGGCCACCGGGTAGTTGAGCAGATCGTCCTGCGCCAGCCAGACCGTGGCGAAGGAGCCGGAACCCAGGCGCCGGATGACGCGGTACCGTCCGAAGGCCTCCGGTTGGCTCATTTCCGCCTCGGTGTCTAGGGGGGTGGATACGCGTTCGTTGCCCACTAATACACCATCTACGCCTTCATGTTGTCTCCCGCGGATATGATCCCCTCTCCGGGTAGCGCCGAGACCCCCGTGGCGTGGAAACTGGGGGGAGCCCCCGACGGGTTCTGTGCGCCATGCGAATGGTCGCGGCGAGATGCGAAGCTTCGCGAGGACGGAGCCGAAGGGGATCCGTGGACGTCCCGTTGACGTGTGACCCTCGTAACCGATGGGCGCACACGCGTCCGAACAGGACGGCCGGACGTCCGCCGTCAGTCAGGGAGAGACCAGCCATGCGCAGTAGTGACCACACGGAGAACGAGGAGACCCCGGCGCCCCGGCGGCGGGTGGCGAGCAACGTCGACGAGGAGCTGGAGGACCTCGCGCGACGGGCCAAGCACGGCGACGCCGCGGCCCTGGACGACCTCCTCCGGCGCATCCAGCCCGAGGTGCTCCGCCGGTGCGCGCGCTTCCTCCCCTACCGCCAGGACGCGGAGGAGGCCTGCCAGGACGCGCTGCTCCGCGTGGCCCGCAAGATCGACAGCTTCAAGGGCGACTCACTCTTCACCACCTGGCTGTACACGGTGGTCTCCAACTCCGCCCGCCAGACCTACCGGTCGATGAAGCGCAGGTCCGCCGAGTTCCCCACCGAGGCCGAGCGCATGCCCCACCAGCGCGACCCCCGGACCACCAGCGTCATCGCCGGCTCCCGCATCGACCTCCTCGAGGCACTGGACCAGCTGGAGAAGGACCGCCCCAACCTGGTCGCCCCCCTGGTCCTGCGCGACCTGTGCCAGATGGACTACAACGAGATCGCCTCCGAGCTCAACCTCGCCCTGGGCACCGTCAAGTCCCGGATCCACCAGGGCCGCAAGCACGTGCGCAAGTCCCTGGCTGTGACGTAGCGCCCCGGGGCGAACTACTCTGGAGGAATCCCCGTCGGCACATCCTTCACAGGAGTGTGCTGTCTTTGATCCAGCTCTGAGAGGTTTCGCCAATGGGGCTCCGAGACCCCCTGTACTGGCTCTACGAGCGGCGGCTCGAACGCCAGCTGACCAGCCAGGAGATTCCCCGCCACGTCGGTGTCGCCATGGACGGCAACCGCCGATGGGCGAAGAGCAGCGGCCTCCGTGCGGCCGAGGAGGGCCACCAGGCCGGCGCGAACAAGATCTTCGAGGTGCTGCGCTGGTGCGACGAGGTCGGTGTGCAGGTGGTCACCCTGTGGATGCTGTCCACCGACAACCTCACCCGCGACGAGTCCGAACTGGGCCCGCTGGTGCGCATCATCGAGCAGACCATCGCCCGGCTCCGCGAGGAGGGGTGGAACACGCGCCCCGTCGGCGCGCTCGACGTGCTGCCCGACTCCACCGCCCGCGCCCTGAAGGAGGCGGAAGAGGCGACATCCGGCAACCCCGGCCTGGTTGTCAACGTCGCCGTCGGGTATGGAGGTAGACGTGAGATCGCTGATGCGGTTCGGTCCCTCCTCCACGAGGAGGCGGCCAAGGGCACCGGTATCCAGGAGCTTGCCGAGCGCCTGGACATCGAGGACATCGCACGGCATCTCTACACGCGCGGCCAGCCCGATCCCGACCTGCTCATCCGCACCTCGGGGGAGCAGCGCCTCTCGGGCTTCATGCTGTGGCAGAGCGTGCACTCGGAGTTCTACTTCTGCGAGGTCTACTGGCCCGCGTTCCGCAGGGTGGACTTCCTCCGTGCACTGCGCTCCTACGGCGCGCGCAACCGGCGCTTCGGCTCCTGACCCCCGGTCCCCCCGGTCGGCCTGCCCATTAACGCGGTGTTCACCGCGCGGCGGGGCGGGACCCTTGGAAACGGGGTCGCGGGCGCGTAGCGTCGGAACAAGCGGGTGGTGTGCATCCACCCGTTCGGGAGGCCCCGGCTCATTGATCTCCTCCGCCCTCGCGGAACGTCGACGAGGAGGGCCGGACCCGGCCCTCTGGGGCCAGGTCCCGGTCCTCCATGATCCCGTGACAGTAGGGCGCCCCCGCGGTGCCCAAGGGGAGAACGAGTGGCTAGTTCCTCGACCGATCGCCGTGACACCCAGTCCCCCGCCGACCCCCACACGGAGGTAGGCCGGGGAAGGCGCGTCCATGTGCTCGACACCAGTGTCCTGCTCGCCGACCCGATGGCCATGGCCAGGTTCGCCGAGCACGAGGTGGTCATCCCCGTGGTGGTGATCACCGAGCTGGAGAGCAAGCGACACCACCCGGAACTCGGGTACTTCGCTCGCAACGCGCTGCGCCGCCTCGACGACCTGCGGGTCGCCAACGGCCGACTGGACGTCCCGGTACCGGTGAACGACCAGGGCGGAACGCTCCGTGTGGAGCTCAACCACAGTGATCCGAAGATCCTGCCGGCGGGCTTCCGGCTCGGCGACAGCGACACCCGGATCCTGACGGTGGCCCGCAACCTCCAGGAGGAGGGCGGGAACGTCGTGCTGGTGAGCAAGGATCTGCCGATGCGGATCAAGGCCGCCTCGATCGGCCTCCCGGCCGACGAGTACCGCGCCGAGCTCGCCATCGAGCACGGCTGGACGGGCATGGCCGAACTGGACGTGCCCGCCCACCAGATCGGTGAGCTGTTCGAGAGCGGTACCAGTGAGATCGAGGAGGCCAGGGAGCTCCCCTGTCACACAGGGCTGGTGCTCGTGTCCGAGCGGGGCAAGGCGCTCGGCCGGGTGCGGCCCGACAAGTCGGTCAAGGTGGTGCGCGGGGACCGGGACGTGTTCGGTCTGCACGGGCGCAGCGCCGAGCAGCGGATCGCCCTCGACCTGCTCACCGACCCCGAGGTCGGCATCGTGTCGCTGGGCGGGCGCGCGGGCACCGGCAAGTCGGCGCTGGCGCTGTGCGCCGGGCTGGAGTCCGTCCTGGAGCGCCGCCAGCACCGCAAGGTGATGGTGTTCCGGCCCCTGTACGCGGTCGGGGGCCAGGAACTCGGCTACCTGCCCGGCACCGAGAACGACAAGATGACACCGTGGGGCCAGGCGGTGCACGACACCCTGTCCGCCGTGACCAGCGAGGACGTCATCGAGGAGGTCGTGGACCGGGGGATGCTGGAGGTCCTCCCGCTCACGCACATCCGGGGCCGCTCGCTGCACGACGCGTTCGTGATCGTGGACGAGGCCCAGTCACTGGAGCGCGGCGTGCTCCTCACCGTCCTGTCCCGGCTCGGGGAGAACTCGCGGGTGGTGCTCACCCACGACATCGCCCAGCGCGACAACCTGAGGGTGGGGCGCCACGACGGCGTGGTCGCGGTGATCGAGAAGCTCAAGGGCCACCCGCTGTTCGCGCACATCACCCTGACCCGGTCGGAGCGGTCACCGATCGCCGCCCTGGTCACCGAGCTGCTGGAGAACTGACGCGAGGGCGGTCCGGGCCCGGCCGGGGAG
>NZ_JBSHDN010000113.1:0-21006 GCF_053616335.1 Nocardiopsis sp. NPDC055824 | reverse complement strand
GAGACGAAGACGGGTCAGCCGGACGACGAGGACGTGCTCTACGGCCCGCTGAACAACCCGAACCAGCTCAAGCAGGTCTCCGGGTTGTTCAGGCGCGCCCCCGCACCGGGGCCCTCGGCCGGGGACCCGGGTTCAGTCCTCCCCGCGCGGCTCCGGCGGCGATCCCGCCAGGCCCGCGCCGGCCCTGCGCACGTCGTCGCGGGCGTCCGCCACGGCCCGTTCGGCGGCCTCCGCCGCGTCCATGGCGGCCTGGGCGGACGAGGACCGGGCCGGGTCGGGAGCCCCGATCCGGGCGGGCCCGCCCTCCTCGCCGCCGTGGCCCTTCTCCGTGGACGGCTTGCGGTCGGCCGCGTCGCCGGCGAAGGCGTGGCTGACGTTCTTGACCGCCTCGGTGAACTCACCGGGGATGACCCAGAACGTGTTCCCCTCGCCCTGCGCCAGGCTCGGCAGGGTCTCCAGGTACTTGTAGGCGAGCAGCTTGGCGTCGGCGTCGTTGGCGTGCACCGCCTGGAACACGCGCTCGATCGCCTTGGCCTCGCCGTCGGCCCGCAGTATGGCGGCCTGCTGTTCGCCCTGCGCCTCCAGGATGGCCTGCTGCCGCGCCCCCTCCGCCTTGAGGATGCGGGACTGCCGCTCGCCCTCGGCGTGCAGGATGGCCGCCCGCTTGTCGCGGTCGGCGCGCATCTGCTTCTCCATCGCCTCCTTGATGGTGGGAGGCGGGTCGATCGCCTTGATCTCGACCCTGTTGACGCGGATGCCCCACTTGCCGGTGGTGTCGTCCAGGACCCCGCGCAGGCGGGTGTTGATCTCCTCGCGGGAGGTGAGCGTCTGCTCGAGGTCCATGGAGCCGATGACGTTGCGCAGGGTGGTGACCGTGAGCTGGTCGATGGCCTGGATGTAGTTGGCGACCTCGTACGCCGCCGCCTTGGGCGCGGTGATCTGGTAGTAGAGGACGGTGTCGATGTTGACCACCAGGTTGTCCTGCGTGATCACCGGTTGGGGGCGCGAGCTGAACACGTGCTCGCGCAGGTCGAACTTGGAGTTGACGCGGTCGACGCCCGGGATGATGAAGTTCAGGCCGGGGCCGAGCGTGCGGATGTAGCGGCCGAAGCGTTCGATGTTGTACGCCCTCGCCTGAGGGACGATGCGGATCGCGGTCAGGGCGATCGCGACGAACAGGACCGCGAGAATGATGAGGGGGATGGCCGGATCGATCATGTCAGCACCTGACCTCGGGGTCGTGGCTGCGGTTCAGGACGTGTGCTCGGGTGCGCCCCCTGGCAGGGCCTCGCGCGGATAGACCACAGCTGTGGCTCCGTCGATCTCCACGACGTCGACGCGTGCGCCGACCGGGATCACCAGGTCCTCGTCGATGCACCGTGCCGACCACTCCTCTCCGGAGAGCTTGATCCTGCCGCTGTCGCCGTCGACCTCCTGGAGGACGACGGCGGAGCGCCCGACGAGGGCCTCCGCGCCCGACCGGGCGTCGGGCCCCCTGTTCAGCTGGCGCCGCATGAGCGGGCGCACGAGGTAGATGCCCGCCGCCGCGGTCGCGGTGAACCCGATGATCTGCGCGGCCACCGGGAGCCCGATGGCGCCGAGCAGGGCCGCGACCAGCGCCGCGACCGCCAGGAGCCCCAGGACGAAGGTCAGTGTGAGGATCTCGACGATTCCCAGGCCGACGGCGAGGACGAGCCAGATCAACCAGGCATCCATTCCTGAGATCCTCCCCCTTCGTTCCGGGTATTCCTTACGCTACCCATACAAGCCCGGCGAAGCACGCGATCCGGCCCGGGTATCCGTGGCGGCGGTCCCGTCACGGACACGCGAACGCGGCCCCCGGTGACACCCGCTCAGGGTCACCGCGGACCGCGTCCGCCCCGCCCGTCCTACCGTCCGCCGGAGAACTGGTAGACGAGCTGGTACGTCGGCCGGTTCTGCCAGGCGATCGGCCACATGCCGATACCGCCCACCGCCTGGTGGATCACCGTGTCGGCGCAGAGCTGGTCGCCCGCCGGGCAGTGGTCGTCGCCCGGGTAGACCTCTCCCGCCGGGGTGGCCGCCGCCTCGGCGAGGGTGTCCAGCAGGACCGTCCGGCAGGCGTCCAGGTCGCCGCCGCCGCAGTAGGCGCCGCCCAGCGACCCCTCGACCTCCTGTCCGAGGACGGACCGCAGGTCCTTGTCGACGTACGACCACCAGCCGTACTGGAACGAGGAGCCCTTGTGCGGCTGCCCCTGGTTGACGCTTCCCGGGGTTCCTCCGCCGGTGGCGCCCGAGGGGGACTCGTCGGTCTGGGCGGCCCTGGTCAGCTGCGTGTACAGGTCCTCGCCCAGCTCCGGCTCGAACTGCGCCCGGACCAGCAGGGGCCACCACGCGTCGAGCGTGCGGATGGAGTCGGCGTACGAGTAGTACCCCGCGTCGCGATGGGGCTCGCGGCGCAGCGAGCCCGCCTCGTTCCACAGCCGCAGCTCCTCCACGGCGGCGGCCAGCTCCGGGTCCTCCACCGGGGCCGAGTCGATGACCTCCAGCATCAGCGGGAGGACCTCCTGCGCGCGCAGGTCGGCCACCCCGGCCTCCATCATGACGCCGGTGAGGGAGGCGGTGGTGAACTCGTGCCCGCTGCCGACCAGCGCCGCCACCCGGCTGTCGAGCAGGTCGCCGCGGTGGACCGATCCGGTCGACCAGCCGGAGGTGTAGCCCTGCGCGGGCTTGTTGTTCCAGTTGACGATGTAGTCCGGGTCGACGGCCTGCGGGTGGTCCTCCTGGGGGTGGTAGTCGGCGCTGTTCGTGGCCGGGTCCCAGCCCGACCAGCCCGCGGCCGAGTAGGCGTCGATGGGCAGGTTGGGGTTGGTGCCCTCGACGCGCACCGGGTTCGCGCCCGAGTTGATGAACGCGATGTCCTCGTCGTCGACGTAGTGCCAGTTGAAGGCGTAGCCGATGTCGCCGGCGGCCTCCGTGAAGGTCTCGGCCGAGGTGACCTCGCCCGGGTCGTTGAACCGCTGGAAACCGATGATGGAGTCGACCTCGCGCATGTACGTGGAGCGCAGGGACGTGAACGCCACCGGGGCCCCGTCCACGGTGGCGAACGACTGCACGAGCCCGTACTCGGAGCGCAGCGACGTCATCGTGTACCCGCCCGCCGGGGTGCCGTCGGCGACGGTGGGCGACCACTCGTTGGTGACGCTCAGCTCCTCGAACGCGGTGCACTCCCCCGAGGTGTCCACGTAGGCGCGCGAGGCGGTGCTCGGGGCGGAGCCGTCCGTCTCGCAGAGCTCGACCGCGAACGTGTCCGTGATGTCCTGGCCCGCCGAGGTGGCGCTCCAGGCGTAGTCGACGCCGCGGCCCATCTGGACGTAGAAGCTCACTCCCGCGAACGACGCGCCGCGCGCGCTGATGCCCGGCCCCTGGAGCTCCTGGAGCATGAGCAGCTGCGGTGAGAAGTAGCCGGTCTGGGGGCCCATCACGGCCACCGGGTTGCCGCTCTCGGTGTGCTCGCCCGAGACGAGCAGCGCGTTGGACATGCCGCGCGGGTCCATGAAGCCCTCGGGGAGCACCCCCTCGTTGAACACGCCCTCCGCGGCCGACAGGTCGCCGTCCTCGACCATCTGCTCCAGCTCGTCCCGCTGTTCCCGGGGCAGGTCCTCGACGGTGGGGGCGTCGGCCCCGTCCTCGGGCCCCCCGACCGCGTCCGCGAGCGGCGCGGGCGCCTCCGCGGTCTCACCGCTCGCCGCCGATCCGTGCTCGTCGTGGACGATGTCGTAGGGCTCGACGGAGCCCGGGTCCGGCGCGACCTCGCCGACCGGGGACTCGGGGGTGCCGGTGTACGGGAACTCCCCCTCCACGCTGACCACGGCCTCGGGGTCGTTCTCCATCCGCCAGGCCCGCCAGAGCTCGGCGCCCTCCTCCGCCCCGTAGCGGTCCTGGAAGTTGGCGAGGACGACGGCCGCCTGGACCTCGCCGCCGCCACCGCCGCCGAAGATCCCGCCGACCATGGCGGCGATGCCGACCACGTCGGTGGGGGTGAAGGGCTCGATCTCCCCGCGGTTGGTGATCGCGTCCTTGTGCCCGGTCAGGACGTACTCGCCGGGGAAGTAGCGGCCGTTGTCGGCCTCCTCGATGTAGGAGTTCACCCCTTCGAGATAGGCGTCGACGTCGGCGAGCGCCTGCTCTCCCCGCTCTCCCCCGGCGGCGACCCGGTCGATCTGGGCCTGCTTGTCCTCCTCGGTGTAGGGGGCGGTGCGCCACAGGTCCTGCTCGAGTCCGCGGTTGCCCTCCGCCCCGCCCGCGAAGGAGGTCAGCTCCCCCCGGCCGACCCTGCGCAGCACGTCCATGAGGAAGAGCCGGTCCTCCGCCGCGGCGTACCCGGCGCCGTACATGGTGCCCTCGCGGGTGGTGCCCTCGATGTGGGGGATGCCGTGGCTCTTGTCCCGGGTGATGGTGACGTCCTCGCGCGGCTGGTACCGCCGGTCCACGTCGCCGGGGTCGACCCCGAAGGAGGCGTCGACGAAGAAGTCGTCCAGTCCCTCCTCCGTGAGTCCGTCGTAGTGGTGGACGAGGTTGTCGTACATGTCCAGCTGGCTGGAGGAGTGCTCGGGCCGCGTCCCGAAGACCTGGTGACCGAGGATCTCGACCAGTGTGGCGCTGCCGTTCTGGCCGGGGGGAAGGATGTCTCGGCATCCCTGCGGAGCGCAGTAGTCGGCGAGGGGTTCGGGTTCGGCCAGGGCCGGGGACGCGGGGAGGGCGGCCGCGGTGGCGGCCGTCACCGCCAGCGCGAGGCCCGAGGCGCCGGTGCGTAGCCGTCGGCGGAGTGAGGGGAACAAGAGCTGTCACCACCTGGGGGTGCGGGCGATGGATCAGCGAATGTTACGCGCGGGTAAGGAAATCGCGAAAGAGTTTCATGTTTGGCGCGCGGGCCGGCCGGCGGAGCGAGCACATCCGGGGTTTGGAGTGACCGGCGACACACGCAGGGCAAACCCCCGGGGGGATCCGCCCCGACGGGCGGACCGGGCGCCGCGGCGTGGCCACAACCGGCCACCGGCCGCCGCGGGTTCCCGTGCCCACCCGGTTGTCGGCGCGCGGGACGGGGAACGGGAGCACACCGGATCCGCCGTCCCCGTCCTCGTCCCCCACGGGCTTTGACACAATCGCGGCATGAACCAGTACCCCGACCCCGGCCCGGGCGAGCCCTGGCACCAGCCCGACGGTCAGACCCCCGGCTGGGGGCTTCCCCCCGAACAGCACCACGGCGGGGTGATCGAGCCGTACGGCGCCCCCACCGGCGGCTACCAGCCCATGGGGCAGCAGCCCCCGCCCGGAGCCGAGGTCCCGCTCGGCACCGTCGGCGAGATCGCGTTCTCCCAGAGCACCGTGATCACCCCGATCGGGCGCTTCCCGATCAGGGGGACGGTGTGGACGGTGAACGACATGAGCCGCACCGAGAGGACCACCCCCACCTGGGCCGTCGTCGTGGCGATCCTCGTGTTCTGGTGGACCTGCCTGCTGGGCCTCCTCTTCCTGCTCGTCAAGGAGCAGAAGACCACCGGCCACGTCCAGGTGAGCGTGCAGGGGCACGACAAGCACTACACGACGTCGATCCTGGTGACCCATCCGGCGGTGGTGGGCCAGATCCACCAACAGGTGAACTACGCCCGCAACCTCGCCTGAGCGCCGCGGCCCCGACCGGCGCGGTCCGTGGCGGCCGCCGTCGCGGCCGCCACGGCGAGCGCGCCCAGGCCGACCGCCTCCGCCAGCCGGACCGCCCGCCGGATGTCCCCGACCCCCGGCGGGGGGCCGTCCCCCATCGTGGGCCGCCGGTCCTCGCGTCCCGCGTAGACGTTGGCCCCGCCCAGCGTCCTCCCCAGCGCCCCGGCGAACGCGGCCTCGCACTGCCCCGCGTTGGGGCTCGGGTGCCGGCCGCCGTCCCGCCGCCATACGCGCCACGCCTCGCGCACGCTGCCCCCGACCACGGGCGCCGCCAGCGCGGCCAGCACCGCGGTCAGCCTGGCGGGTCCCCACCCGGCCACGTCGTCCAGGCGGGCCGAGGCCGCGCCGAACCGCTCGTAGCGCGGGCTCCGGTGGCCGACCATGGCGTCGAGCGTGTTCACGGAGCGGAAGCCGGCCACCCCGGCCACCCCTCCCAGCGCGCCCCACACCAGGGGGCCCACGACGGCGTCGGAGGTGTTCTCCGCGACCGACTCCACGACCGCCCGCGCGACCCCGGCCGCGTCGAGCCCCGAGGGGTCCCGTCCGCACAGGTTCGGGAGCAGTGCACGCGCGCGCTCCAGGTCTCCACTCTCCAGGGCGTCGGCGATCCGCCCGGCCTCGCGCCCCAGCATGCTCCCGCCCAGGGAGGCCCAGGTCGCGGCCGCCGTCGCCGGCGCTCCCTCCAGGAGGAGCCCCGCACCCACGACGGGGGTCACCGCCCCGGCCGCGAACAGAGCGCCGGAGGCGACCGAGTCCCGGTAGACCGCCCTCTCCCACCGCCCCGCCGCACGCCCGTACAGGGCGACCGGATGCCCCCGCCGCGGGTCGGGCACCACCATGTCGAGCAGGAACCCCGCCGTCAGTCCAAGAGATCGCACCCGACCACGTTAGCCGCGTCAGCAGCAACCCCAACGGACACCAAACCGAGGCAAACATGTGTTTGCCACGCAATGTATTCGCCCATACACCCAGGGCACCTTACAGTCGACGGCGAGGGAGACTCCGGTGCTTGTCGGCTGGGTATCGCTGTCGGTCCTGCTGGGACAGTGGTGGATCTTCTGAACCGCCACAGCCGCCGCACGGCGGCACACACCCCGCAGGACTTCGCGAAACGCCAGCAGCGCAGCACCGCACCCGGAGTTAATCACCGGTAACGTGGTGCACGAGGCCCATAGCAACCGATTTGGTGGAACCCGCGTGGTAACGAGAAGCAACTACGAATCACCGTAGTTGGTCAGACTTTGACCAGGTGTGGGCGACATCGCACGTATACCCTAGAATGTCTGCCCAGGACGCCAGCGGCACCACGACACGGGCCCAGCCCGACCGTAGGTCCACCGGCCGTCCCCGCCCCCGCCCCGGCGCGCAGCATCCCACCGGAACCACGGGTCACAACGTGGTCTCGACCTGCCCTGGCGGGCGACAATTGAATCGAGCACCCGTAGCTCAGTGGATAGAGCACCGGACTTCTAATCCGATGGCCGCAGGTTCGAATCCTGCCGGGTGCGCCACAAAACCCCAGGTCATACGGGGTGTTCGAGGACTCCGCGAGGGGTCCTCGTCGTGTTCGGGGCCCATGCGTGCTCCTGGTGTGCTCCGCAGTACAAGGTGAGTGCAGGTGGGGATCCACCTCCCGGAGCACTTTGCCGTCCCGTGACTGTGTGGAGCCGGCCTGGGGCGGCCCTGTGTCCGCCCACCAGCGCCCTGGTAGTGCCCTGACACCGCACGGGGGCGAACATAGCCCACCGGCCATGTCCGCCCCAAACACCACACGTCAAGGGGTTCCCGAGCGTGCCAACCCAAGGGCCCCGGCATGGGCACCGCTCCGGACATAACTTGCGGTCGTTCACACCACCGCTTCTGTCACCTCAGGGAGCATCGGCCTGTAGGTGTCCTGAAAGCGTGGTCGTGTGCATCAACTCGTTCGCACCACCTTCACGCCCGGCTCCGCGGCCAGCGCGAGACACCGCCGTAACGCAGAACGGAAGATGCCAGCCCTGCGTTAAACGCCGCGATCGGTCCGCGGGGGAGCATCTGGCTGCGCGTACACCCCGGCCGGACCGATCACCAAGTGCTGATGGCCCTGCGGAGCGGTCTCGACGGCCTCCTCGATGTGGACGAGAAACAGCCGCAGCGCACCGATCTCAGGAGCAGCGCCGGGGAATAGTTCACTGATGCCCTCCATGGACCGCAGGTGCTCTCCCAGCGTCGGCGGGTCCACATGCAGCATGTACGGCGGGTTCAGGTCACGGCCCTGCCACCGGCGAAGCAGAACACCTCTCCGGTGGGTGGCCTCATCGGCTGAGCCGTCATCCAGGTTGAGACGGTGCACGAGTTCGGTGAACAGGTATGTGTCGTCCATAAGCCCTCCAGCGCCTACCCGCGCCGGGGGTAGGCAGTGATGATGTTGCGTGACTCGTTGGCAACGGAGACCAAAGGCCGGTAAGTACTGACAACGTTTCCGTCACTGTCTCGGATCTGCACTGGCGCCGTGAAAGCATAGGTGTCGTTCCCGGACTTGTAGGTAGCGGATTCAGGCGCGATCAGAATTTGCTCGATCGCGAAGTCAGCGAACGACCTCCAGTTGTCGCCTATCTGAACGGCGATGTTGTTCCAGTCACCCATATGCCTGTCCTGAATGTGTCGATAACCCCAACCCGACGACCCGCACTTGAGATAAGCGCTTTGCCCGGATGGACCACCGTTTTTAGTGAAAGTACGGACAAGCTTGTGGTTGTCGTCCTGCACCCCACAGGCCGCCCATGTCTGAGAACGCTCCTGCGATGGCCGGTACTCGACCCCGTTGATCTCCGCATAGTAGCCCTCGGCCGCGACCAGCGGCAGAACATGTTCGGCATGAGCCTGCGGCATTGGGCCAAGGAGAATGAGTACCATCAGGGCAGCAAGCACACCGGGGACCTTCTTGAGAATTTTGGACGAACTCCTCATATCCCGCATCCGACTAACGAAAGCACACCAATTTCATTCCACAATCCGACGACAAGAAAACCAGCTTCGCGAGACGTGCAACCTTGCGTGCATGACAGCATTTTTCCTTCATAGGGTTTATTCCCACCCCAGAGACACATGACCAGACCACCTGAAAGGCGACCTCGCCACCGCTTTCAGAAGAAAACGGAGTGGTGGCGACCGCAGAACACGGAACAGCCCAGCGGACCTTTGATCCGATGGTCGACCGGCTCCGCCCACGAGAAAGCCCCAGGCCAGGACGGGTCGACCCGTCGCGTGGCCCGGGGCTCAGGGTGTTCAGGTGTTCCTGATGTGCTCCCCCGTCCCACTACCCGGCCGGAACCGGCGCCCTCCCTCCCGCAGGAGAGAATGCCCCCGGCTGTTCGCGGTTTCCTCAGCTCCGCAGCGCCAGATAGGCGCGGATGCGGTCGGTCAGCTCAGCGAACTCGTCCTCAGCCACTTCCGGGACTGCGATTGATGGTGAGGCCGGACAGTCCTCTGGGCCAGTCGGACGGGGGCTCGGAACACCCGTGAGGTCGAGGTAGGGGCGCACCAAGGCTCCAGCGATCAGGTCGGGATCGGCGTCCAACCTGCCCCCCTCCTGGAACGAAGCCGAGTGGTCGCGGTAGGCCTGCTCCTGGCGGGCCGACGCAGTCAAGGCTCCAGTGGTCCAGGTGTCCGGGACAGGGAAGCCGGAACGTTCGGCGAGCAGATCACCTTGCCTGGAGGTGATGGTGGGCGGGGGAGCTGTCGGCAGCGCGCGCGGGACCCGGCGAGGCAACGGGGCCGGCCGAGGGCTGAAGAGTGCGGCCAAGGCAGTGGCCAGAAGCGCGGCGGTCAGTGCCCACACTCGCCCCGCCATGCTGTCGCAGGGCCGCCGGTGACGGCCGGTAGTAGGGTGTTCCACGGTCTCCTCCTGGTTGGTTCAGGTGGTGATCACGCCCCGGTCCGGTGTTCCAGCACCGGTCGGGGCACCTGTTGTTCTTTCCGTTCTCGAAGCGGCTTCTCCTGCGGGTGCTTCTGGCCCGAAGGGCTGCGCTCCCCGCCCGGGCCCGCTCAGGGTTCTCCTGCTGTCGCCAGTGGTCAGGCGCGGTTCCCTGGGCTGGTCGATGGTCGCTCTGCCTCGCGAGGTGGTTCAACCCTCGGCCGAAATCCGGCGTACGCGCAGGTTTTCGTCATCCGTGGGCCGACACCCCGGGCCCACCACCAGCGGTCTGTTCCTCCATCCGGGCTCGGGTCTTGGTCACCCGGGACGCGATCAGCGCACGGCTGGCACCGAAGGACTCCGCCAGAGCCGCGTAGCTCTCCCCCTCCTCGTGCCGCGCCAGCAGTTCGGCGTCGGGCACCCCCAGATCCCGGGGCGGGCGGTGCCCGTAGCGGCGGACATGCCCATCGGCCTTACGCTGCAACGCTCGGCGCTTGCGCAACCGGACCAGGTACATCACGTTCTGGTGCCGCGCCCCGGAGCGGTCGTAGCCCCACAGCGGGGACGGGGTCTCACCCTCGTGCCACAGCGCCAAAAACGCCCGCCGGGCCCGGCCCAGCACCCGCGTGAACGTGACCGGGTCCATGTTCAGGGAGCGTTCGGCGCGGCGCCGGTCGTCGTGTTCGGCCAGGGCGGTGAGCACCTCCCTGTGCGCGGGTTTCAGCGCGGTCCAGATCTGCGCCAGGGCGAGGCGGTCGACGATCTGGTCCTCGTGGGAGTGCGCCGGCGCCGAGGCGCTGGTCCAGTAGCGCACGAACGCCCGGGACAGCAGGGCCTTGTCCTTGCCGCCCAGGCCGCGGACCTTCAGGTCCTGGTAGTGCTGGGCCTTCATCGCCTTCCACCCGACGGCGATCAACTCCGTCTCCTGGGGCCGCTCGGGGGCAAGGTGGAGGTGCTCGGCGATGGCCTCCCACGCGGTCTCCGCACGGTGCACCGGATCCATGGCATCCACCCAGCGGCACTCCCGGGCCGCCCACACCGCCAACCGCACCACCTGGAAGGCCGTGTACCCGTGCCCCACCGGGTCATCGGCTCGGGGCGGCGGCAGCAACGGACCGAACTCACTCGACCCGTGCGGGGCGGTGCTCCTTCGGAACCGGTCCCCCCGCCGTGGGTGGAGGGTGCTGAGGTCGGACCTACTCATGACGACCCGCTGATGCGCCCGGCACGTTCCCCGACCAGCCGGTCGACGCACTCCGCCGGTTCGGTGACGGGCACCTGCACCCGGGGGTGGTGATGCCGAGGAACGTGTACTGCTCGTCCTGGACCCGCACGACGGCCTGACCCAAGTACGGGTCACAGCACAGGGTCGGGGTCAACTCGCCCTGGTACACGGTGACGGCGAGCCTGCTGTCCAGTTGCCGGGCGGCCAAGGCGTTCTGAAGGTCCCGCAGAGAGATGACGCGTTCGTCTTCAAGTTCCATGACGCCAGCGTGGCCCGAACAGGCTCCCTTACCTCAGCACGTGCGCCTTTCTCGTAACTTCCTGACAGCATGCGGGAGCCGTGCGTAATATCACGCGTATGAGCGAACCCCTCTTTCATGAAGTGCTCACCACCTATCGCGAACTTGCGGGGCTGACCCAGCAACAGCTGGCCGGCCACCTGGGGTGCTCGGCCGCATCGGTGTCCCGGTGGGTGTGCGGGCACGCGCTGCCGTTCCGGGAGACCGCCGAGCAGTTGGACCGGCTCCTGGACGCCGAGGGCAAGGTCATCTCCGCGTGGCGGATGGCCAAGTCCGGCAAGTCCACACCGGAGTGGGCACGGCCGCTCATGAACATCGAGCCACGGGCCCGGCATGTCCAGGCCGCCTCCCCTGCCCTGGTGCCCGGGTACCTGCAAAGTTCCCTGTACGCGGGGGCGGTGTTCCGGGCCTGGCACCCGGCCGCCTCGGATGCGGAGATCGCACGTCTGGCGCAGATCCGCACGCAGCGGCTGGGCCAACTGCCCGAGCTGCGCATCACCGCGGTCTTCCCCGTGTACGGGATCACCGGCTTCGACGATGCGGCACGCGCCGAGCAGGCGCGCCACCTGGTCGAGCTGGTCGAACAGGGGCGGGTCCGTATCCACCTGGTCCCGGAGGGGTCGATCCTGCTGAGTGTCACGTCGCCGGTGCTGGTGTTCCGTCTGGATTCGGGGGAGACCGTTATTTCCAGCGATCACATGGACGGTAACGTCATCTACGACGCCGACCGCAATGACAGACTCGCCGCACTGGTCACGGGGGCGATGGCGGAGGCACTCCCCGCCCGGCTCTCCCTCCAAGCCTTGAAGGAACTCGCATGAACACCGACTGGCACAAGAGCACCTACAGCAACACCGGGGGCAACTGCGTAGAGGTCCGCGAGCTGGCCACGGGCGCCCTGGTACGAGACACCCAGAACCGGGAAGCGGGCCACCTGGAATTCCCCGCCGACCAGTGGGCCGGACTGCTGGCCGGGGTACGTGCCGACCAGCTTTGAGCTGAGGTGTCTAACCCTCCTAGGCCGACTCCGTCCAAGCGGAAATCAAGCACAAGCGCGCACTAACCGGAACAAGCGGTCCCGGAAACCTCTTCAGAGCGTCTCCGGGGCTTCTTCATGTGTCGGCTGGTCAGGCCTCCAGACCTGGACCGAGTGTCCAAGGCAATCGCAAACGCCATGAGTGACGGGAAGCGATCCCGGCACGCGCCGCAGTGGGGAGTTCTGCGTTGTTCGGATTCGTCGATGCCCGGTAGCGTCAATGACATAGGTGACGCGGCCGCTGCGGAGCCGCGCCTCACCGGCGCGAAGGTCGGAGGAGCTGCCGAAGATGTTCCAAGGGCTGGCGCGGTACGTGTCTGCGGTGAATGACGCGACGGTGCGCGGCATGGTCTATCCCCGGCGGTCGCTCGTCCTGGTCTCCGGGGTGCCCGGGGCCGGGAAGAGCACCCTGCTGCGGCGGCTGTTCGGACTCCGCGAGAACGAGGAGCGGACCGTGCTCACCGCGGAGGGTGTGCGGGTGATCGACTCGCTGCAGTCGCGGTACCGGCTGGGACCGTTGCTCGGGCGGATCCCCTACCCGCTGTGGCGCTGGGTGGTGCACGTACTGCACCTGGTCCGGGTGGCCGCGGCGCTGCGCGGCGGCCCGGTGGTGCTGCACGAGTGCGGGACCCGCACCCCGGTCCGCGTGCTGCTCGCCCTGCTCTGCCGGCTCCGCCGGTACGAGATGCACGTGGTGATGATCGACGCCACCCCGCAGGAGGCCCGGCACGGGCAGGACGCCCGGGGGCGGCGGGTGACCGAGCGCAGCCACCGGGCGCATTCGCGGCGCTGGCGACGGTTGCGCGCGGCCACCCGGCGCAGGCCGGCGGCGTTCGCGCCGGGCGTGCGCAGTCTGCTCGCACTCGACCGTCGCCGGGCGCAGGAGCTGGCCTGGATCCGTTTCGGTCCCTGCGCGGATATCCGTGGTCCCCTGTACACCGCGAGGGAGTCGCCCCCTGGCGAGCTGGAACTCGTGATGTCCGATACCTAGTGGCACCGGTCGGTCGAACTCACCCCGAGCCGGGATTGCTCGCAGCAGTACGCCGGTGACCTCGGCCACGTCCGGGAACACCGTCCGGCGGGCGTCCCAGGCGAAGGCGTCGTCACACGGTCCAGCCCGGCCGGGTGCACCTTCACGTCCGACCTCGCGGCCGGAACGGGAAGCCGCCGCAGCGCAGCCCGGGAGATGCCGTCCCTGTGCCAGACGCCGGGCCCGGGGCGAGGCCCCGTGGAGGCCGGGCCGCCCGGGAGGGTGAAAACCGGGCGGATACGCTGCTGAGCGGGGAAGGCCGCGGATTTCACGGCGATGGATTCCCTGCTCGACTGCACTCTCGCGGCGTACGTCCGCGATCCCGGCGAACGGTGAGGTGGACGGCCATGGACAAGCCGCGTGGGAAGGACTCGTTCTCGTTGCTGTACAGGACGGGATTCCGTATCAACTACGCGCTCCTGCACGTCATGGGCCCGGCGTCCCAGACCCTCGAAACCGATCCGCAGCACCGGGCGAAGAAGGAGTACGAGCGCCGGCGCGGACTCCACCGGGCGTGGAAGGCGCACCGGCGGTCGGAGCAGCACGACCGCGCCTGAGGCGTCCGCCGCCCCCGGCCCCCTGTGAACAGGCAGGGCCGGGCGCCCGGCCGGGCCGAGGTCCGGGATGCGTCCTGTGTCCCCGGTCGGCTCGTCGAACCCACCGGGGGTTCCGGCGCTCGGCGGACGGCGGAGCGGCCCAGGAGGACATCCGCGGGACGGTCGGACCTGCCGGAAAACGGGGTGCGCCGCCGGGCGGGGGGCGGCCAGACTGGGTCGATGGACATGCACGAGGGCCAGGTCGCGGTGTCCGCGGAGGCGGCTGCCCGCATCGTCGCCG
This sequence comes from Nocardiopsis sp. NPDC055824, assembly GCF_053616335.1. Lineage (NCBI taxonomy): Bacteria > Bacillati > Actinomycetota > Actinomycetes > Streptosporangiales > Nocardiopsidaceae > Nocardiopsis > Nocardiopsis sp. NPDC055824. The sequence goes on along the minus strand of NZ_JBSHDN010000113.1, from coordinate 6,982 downwards.
CCGAGTTCCCGGAGTGGGCCGGGCTGCCGCTCGCGCCCGTGCTCCCCGGGGGCACGGACAACGCCGTGTTCCGCCTGGGCGAGGGGTTCTCGGTGCGCTTCCCGCTGCGGCCGGGTGACCCCGGGGAGGTCGGCCGCCGGCTGCGGGCGGAGGCCTCGGCCGCACGCGAGCTGTTCGGGCGCACACGGTTCGCCACCCCCGCGCCCGTGGCGGTCGGGGGGCCGCGGGAGGGGTACCCGCTGCCGTGGGCGGTGCAGACCTGGCTGCCGGGGACCCCGGCCGACCGGCTCGACCCGGGCGGGAGCACGGGGTTCGCCCTGGACCTGGCCGAGTTCGTCCGCGGGGCACGGGCCGTGGACACACGCGGCCGGACGTTCCGGGGAGCGGGTCGCGGCGGCCGGATCGCCGACCACGACGCGTGGATGCGCACGTGCCTGGAGCGCAGCGAGGGGCTGCTGGACGTACCGCGCCTGCGCGGGCTCTGGGAGGGGATGCGCGAGCTGCCCCGGGGCGGGGAGCCCGACCTCATGTGCCACGGCGACCTGATCCCCGGCAACCTGCTGGTACGGGACGGGCGCCTGGCCGGGGTCCTCGACGTCGGCGGTCTGGGGCCTGCGGACCCGGCACTGGACCTGGTCTGTGCCTGGCACCTGCTCGACGAAGGGCCGAGGCACGCGTTCAGGGAGGCCCTGGGCAGCGGCGACCAGGAGTGGGAGCGAGGCCGGGCCTGGGCCTTCCAGCAGGCGATGGGGCTGGTCTGGTACTACCGGTACAGCAATCCGGCCATGAGCCGCACGGGGCGGCGGACCCTGGAACGGATCACCGGCGCGACCCGGTGAGCGTGCCGGTCCGGACCGTCTCGCGCCCCGCTCCCGGCGGCGCCTCCCGAAACCGGCTCCGCGCCCCCTGCCTGGTGGAACACGCCCTTCTCCCCCGCCTCTGACCAGCGGGACGTTTTGCCTGGATTTTTCGTGGTAGTGGTTAGTCCTGAGGGCAGGAAGAACGAATTCGGACAATGGCCATTGGACAGGAGATCCATGAGCCAAGACAATGGAAGCGAAGGCCGTCCCCCGCCTCGCTCCCCAGGCAGAAAATCAATGATGGAACGCTTGCGGGAGGCCCGGGAACAGTTCGAGGAGATCACCGGGATCGAAGTCGAGAGCGTTTCCAGTTTCGAGCGGGACGGCGAAGGATGGAGCCTGAACCTGGAGACACTCGAGTTACGACGCGTCCCGGACACGGTGAGCATGCTGGCCACCTATTCCGTGGAACTCGACTCGGACGGTGAAATCCAGGGCTACCGGCGCGTGAAACGCTACACGCGAGGCCGTTCCGACGGGACATGACCCCATTTTCTGCGCACTGGACAGGAGTATCTGCCCTTCGGTTCTTCACTGACGAAAAGGAGCACGATTCCGATGACCGTGATGCAGCAGTCCTCCGGCGGGGGCCGGAGTTCCGGCAACCTCTACGAGGTCCTGGAACTCATCCTCGACAAGGGGCTGGTGGTCGACGTGTTCGCGAGGGTCTCGCTCGTGGGCATCGAACTCCTCACCGTCGACGTCCGTATCGTGATCGCGAGCGTCGACACCTACCTGCGCTTCGCCGAGGCGTGCAACCGCCTGGACCTGACCAGCAGCGGCGGAGCCGGGCTCCCCGACCTGGTGAACGGCGGCATGGAGAAGGGCGCGCGCAGCAAGTCCAAGGGCGCGCTCTCCGGCGCCGCCGAGGCCATCTCCGAGTCCTTCTCCAAGGGGCAGGACGACGAGAGGGGTGAGGAGAAGGCCCCGGCCCGCTCCCGCCGCCGCGCCTCCGCCAAGAAGGAGGACGAATGAGCACGTACGTCTACGGCATCGTCCGCGACGACGAGTCGCTCGACCGCCTGAAGCTCACCGGGGTCGGCGAGAGCCCCGCCCCCCTGCGCTTCGTCCGCGCCGGCGGCCTGGCCGCGGCGGCGAGCGACGCACCCGAGGGGCTCCGCGCCAAGCGGCGCGACCTGACGGCCCACCAGGACGTGCTCCAGACCCTGGCCCAGGGGCACGGCGTCCTGCCACTGCGCTTCGGCGCGGTGAGCGCGGACGACGAGGCGGTCGCGGCCGAGCTCGACCGCGGGGCCGACCACTACTCCGAGCTGCTCGCCCGGCTGGCCGAGCGGGTGGAGTTCAACGTCAAGGCCACGCACATCGAGGAGGCGGCGCTGCGGCTGGTGCTCCTCGAAGACGAGTCGCTCCGGGCCAGGAACGAGGCCCTGCGCGCCTCGGGCGGCGGCACGCCCGCCGAGCAGATGGAGTTCGGCGAGCAGGTCTCCCAGGCCCTGGAGGCCCTGAGGCAGCGCGACGCCGAGGCCGTCACCCGGCCCCTGGCCGAGCACGCCGAGCGCGTGGCCATGGGCCCCCTCGTGGGCGGCTGCCTGGCCAACGTCTCGCTCCTGGTCCGGAAGGACCGGACCGAGGACCTCCTCCGCGTCGCGGGTGAGCTCCAGCAGAAGTGGGGGACCCTCCTGGAGATCCGGGTCAACGGCCCGCTTCCCCCCTACAGCTTCGTGACGGCTCCGCCGCGCTGAACCGGGGCACGACCGCCCCGGCCCGAACGAGAGGAGGGCGCATGGGCCTTCTCCGCACGATCCTCACCGCTCCCGCCGTCGCTCCGGTCCGGTTCGCGGACTGGACTGCGCGCCAGGTCCTGGAGGCCGCCGAGCGGGAGGTGTACGACCCCTCGCGGATCCGGCAGCGCCTGGCCGAACTGTCGGAGCGGTTCGACCGGGGCGAGCTGTCCGCGGACGAGTTCGACAGGCTCGAGGACGAGCTGCTGGACGAGCTGGAGGAAGCCGAGAGGTACCAGGGTCTCCGATAGACGACATTGAGGTGTGAACCCGTGAGTGACACGGCGAAAATCGTGGCCGCCGCCGTAGGCGGTTACATCCTCGGCCGGAAGAAGAAGCTGAAGCTCGCCCTGGGGCTCGGCCTCTACCTCGGCGCGAAGAAACTCGACATCAAGCCCCAGATGCTCGCCCAGGGCCTGCTGAAGGAGGTCTCCTCCCTGCCTCTGGTGGGCGAGCTGAGGAACCAGTCGCGGGAGCAGCTGCTCGACGTGGGCAAGGCCGCCGCGGGCAACCTGGCCGGCAAGTGGGCGGGGTCCCTGGCCGACTCCCTCAACGAACGGACCGAGAGCCTCCGGTCCGGCGCCGGGAAGGGCGCGGCGGACACCGTCACCGGCGGGTCGGAGCGGTCCGAGGACGGGGACGGGGCCCGCGAGGACGACGAGGACACCGGCGCGCCCTCCTCCGAGAAGGACTCCGAGGGGGCCTCCCCCGACAAGGGCGGGCGCAAGGCCAAGGTGAGGAAGACGGCGCCGGGGCGGGCCGCGGCGGGCGCCGCCGGGAAGGCGGGCAGCGGTACGCGCAAGGCCGCCCAGCGCAAGCGCCCGGCACGCAAGGGCGGCGAGGAGGACGGTGATGGGCGTGGCTGAGTCCGAGGGCCCCCTGGCCCGCCTGCGCTCCGCCGCCGACAGGAACGAGGGCACCTCCAAGCTCGCCGACGCGGTCCAGGACTACGTCGGCGCCAAGGCGAGCAGTGTGGTGACCGGCGCCGCCCGCAAGCTCGGCAGCACGGTCGGGCGGTTGTCCGGCGAAGGTGTCGCCGGCGCCCCCGTGGTGGGCGAGGTCGGCCGCAAGCTCGTCCAGGGCAAGGGCCCGGCCAAGGCCGTGGTCACCGGCGGGGCCAAGGGCCTCAAGAACAAGGCCGGGAAGGCCTTCGGCAAGGGGGGCGGGGGCGGCAGGCCCTCGAAGAGCGTCAACATCGTCGAGGACATCGACGTCGGCGTCCCCGTGCGTGTGGCCTACAACCAGTGGACCCGCTTCCCCGACTTCGGCTCCTTCGCCGAGGGCGTGCAGAGCGTGGAGAAGACCGGCGACACCACCTCGCACTGGAAGGGCAAGGTCTTCTGGTCGAGCCGGAGCTGGAAGGCCGCCGTCACCGAGCAGGTGCAGGACCACCGGATCGCCTGGTCGACGGAGGCCGCCAAGGGCACCATGAAGGGGGCGGTGACCTTCCACCCCCTGGGGGAGAACCTCACACGGGTCCTGCTGGTGGTGGAGTACTACCCCAAGGGCCTCTTCGAGCGCACCGGCAACCTCTGGAGGGCCCAGGGCCGACGCCTTCGGCTGGACCTCAAGCACTATCGGCGCCAGGTCATGATGATGGCCCTGTCCGAGGCGGAGGAGATGCAGGGCTGGCGCGGGGAGGTGCGCGAGGGCGAGGTCGTCCTCTCCCACGAGGACGCCCTGGAGCTCGAGGAGGCCGGCCTCTCCGAGGAGCAGTGGGAGGAGCTGGCGCGGCTGGACGAGGACGAGGCCGCCGAACTCGCGGAGCTGGACCCGGAGGAACGGGAGCGGCTCGCGGAGCTGGACCCCGGCCCCCCGCACGAGGACGACCCCGACGACGGGGACGACCCCGACGACGGTCCGTCCGACGGGGACGGGCCCCGGGGCGAGGAGCCGGAGGAGCTGGAGGAGGACCCGGAGGAGACCGACGGGGAACTCCTCGACGAAGAGCCCGAGGACGAGGAGCCCGTTGATGAAGAGCCTGCGGACGAGGATTCTGATGAGGCGGACGAACAGGACCTGGACGACGACGAGGAGTACGTCGACGAGGACGAGCCCCGCGCCGACGAGCGCTCCTGATCCGGGCGGCCCCGCAGGTCCGGGGGCCGGGGCGCCGAAGCCGACGGGGGCGTGCCCGTGACCCGCACCCGTGCGCCCCGGCCCGGTGCGGAGGAAGGGGGGACCCGTGAGTGAACCGACACCGTGGCGCGGCGAGCCCCGGCAGATCCGCTCCTCCGGAGGCTCCTCGTCCGCCAACCTCGCCGACGTCCTGGAGCGCGTGCTCGACAAGGGCGTGGTCATCGCCGGCGACATCAAGATCAACCTCCTCGACATCGAGCTCCTCACCGTCAAGCTCCGACTCCTCGTCGCCTCGGTGGACAAGGCCAAGGAGATGGGCATCGACTGGTGGGAGCACGACCCCGCGCTGTCCTCCCGCGCGATGAAGCGGGGGGACGAGGAGCTGGAGGAGGAGAACCGGCTCCTGCGCGAGCGCATCGCCGCGCTGGAGGAGGGACGGGCGCCCCAGGTCGCCGCGGACGGGCGGGCGGACGCCTCCCCCGAGGACGCGGCCGGCGCCGCCGCGCGGGGAGGCGGGGCCTCCGGGGCCGGGACCGACGGCGAGGAGGAGCATGGACAGGGCTGAGTACGCGAGCTACGTCTACGCCGTGTGCCGTCCCCCCGGGGCCGGTGCGCTCGACGGGGCGACCGGGGTCGGGGGGCATCCGGTGCACCTCGTGGCCGAGGGCGACCTCGCCGCCGTGGTCAGCGCCGTCCCCCTGGACGAGTTCGACGAGGCGGCCCTCCAGGCCAACCTCGAGGACCTGCGCTGGTTGGAGGCGGTGGCCAGGGCGCACCACGGCGTCGTCGACAGGACCGCCCGCCGGACCGTGGCCGTGCCGCTGAGGCTGGCGACGGTCTACCGCGGGGACGGGCGCGTGCGCCAGGTGCTCCGGGAGGAGCACGCGTCCTTCGACGCCGTCCTGCGGCGGCTGGAGGGCTGCGTCGAGCTGGGGGTCAAGGTCTACGCGGAGACCGGCGCGCGCCGTCCCGAGGACGCGCCGCGGGCCGAGGCGGCGCCTCCGGGCGAGAGCCCGGGCAAGGCCTACCTCCGCAGGCGCAGGCAGCAGCGCGAGAGCCGCGACGACGCCTGGCAGCGGGCCGCGCGGCTGTGCGAGGAGGCCGACGAGGTGCTGGGAGCGCTGTCCCGGGCCCGCGAGCACCACCGGCCCCAGGACTCGGCGCTCTCGGAGGCCCCCGGCGAGAACGTCATGAACACCGCCTACCTGGTGGAGGACGCCCGTGTGGAGGCCTTCCTCGACACGGTGCGCGAGCTGGACTCCCGGGCGTCGGCGGGTACGCGGGTCGAGGTCTCCGGGCCGTGGGCGCCCTACTCCTTCGCCTCCCCGGGGGTGGGCGTATGAGTCCGGTGGAGGGCCCGGACGCCCGTGACGGGTCCGCGTCCGGCTCCGCCCCGGGCCCCTACTCGCTCACGCGCATGCTGGACGAGGACCACCCCCTGGCCAACCGCGAGATCTCCCTGGTCGACCTGCTCGACCGCGTCCTGGCCAAGGGGGTGGTGATCACGGGGGACCTGACCGTCTCCATCGCCGACGTCGACCTGGTCCGGGTGTCCCTGCGTGCGCTGGTGTCCTCGATCAACGAGGACGTGCCCTCGCCGTGGGAGCACGGCCATCCCCTGGCCGGATGGATCCGTCAGGACTGACACCCGACCTCACCGAAGGGGGACAGCATGGCAGGAGGGACCGGGGACTCCCGGCAGCACACGGCGGGGGCGGTCGTCCGCGACCTGGACGGGGCCTCCGAAGCCGGTGGAGGGCGCGACCTCCTGGGCGAGCTCCAGAACGCGCTGGACGGCACGGCGCGGGGCGGGGAGGCCGCCTCCGAACCGCGGACGGAGCAGCAGAGGCTGCGCCACAGGATCGAGACCGAACCCGACACGGTGGAACGCGACCTGATCAAACTGGTGCTCACGGTGGTGGAGCTGGTGCGCCAGCTCATGGAGCGGCAGGCCCTGCGCCGGGTGGACCAGGGCGACCTCACCGAGGAGCAGGAGGAGCGCATCGGCATGACCCTGATGCTGCTCGACGAGCGGATGACCGAGCTGCGCGAGCGCTACGGCCTGTCCGCCGCCGACCTCAACCTCGACCTGGGTCCGCTGGGATCCCTGCTCCCCGGCGGAGACGGCTGACCGCCGACCGCCCCGGGGCCCGCCGCAGGCGTCCGCGGACACGCCCCGGGACCGTCCCCCGGGACCGCGACCGCCGGGCCCCGGGGCCCCTCCCACCGCGGCGCCCCGCCCGGGGGACCCCGCCCGGCGGGGCGGGCCGCCGGCAGCGCGGGGGGCCCGTGCCCCCGCCC
>NZ_JBSHDN010000112.1:17545-21045 GCF_053616335.1 Nocardiopsis sp. NPDC055824 | reverse complement strand
CACGCACCGCGGCCCCCGGAGTCCGGGCGGCGCGAAGGCGGTGTTTCACGTGAAACACCGCCTTCGACCACCACCCCGGGGACGCTCAGGAGTTCTGCGCGTCCATCTGCTCGATGATGCGGGCCAGATCCTCCGGTGTCGCGAACTCCACCACGATCTTGCCCTTCTTGCGGCCCATCTGGACCTTGACCGTGGTGTCGAAGCGGTCGGAGAGGCGCGTGGCCCACTCGTCCACCTGGGGCGGGGTGGCGATCCGCTCCGCGGCCCTCCGGGGCCGGTCGTCGTCCGGCGCCTCCCGGAGCGAGACCATCTCCTCCAGGGAGCGGACCGAGATCCCCTCCTGGACGACGCGGGCCGCGAGCCGGTCCTGGAGCTCGGGGTCCTCCAGCCCCAGCAGCGCCCGCGCGTGTCCGGCGCTGAGCACCCCGGCGGCCACACGCGTCTGCACCTTGCCGGGGAGGTTCAGCAGGCGCAGGGTGTTGGTGATGTGCGAGCGCGACTTGCCGACCTGGTGGGCCAGCTCCGCCTGGGTGGTGCCGAAGTCGTCCAGCATCTGCTGGTACGCGGCCGCCTCCTCCAGGGGGTTGAGCTGCTGCCGGTGGAGGTTCTCCAGGAGAGCCTCCCGGAGCAGTTCGTCGTCGTCCGTCCTGCGCACGATCGCCGGGATGCGCTCCAGCCCCGCGAGCTTGCTCGCCCGGAACCGCCGCTCCCCCATGATGAGCTCGAAGCCGACCTCCGCTCCGACCGGCAGCTTGCGCACGACCACCGGCTGGAGCAGACCGACCTCGACGATCGACTCCCGCAGCTCCTCCAGCGCCTCGTCGTCGAAGTACTTCCGGGGCTGGCGGGGGTTGGGCCGTACGTCGGAGAGCTTGACCTCCTCCAGGTACGTGCCGTCCGGCATCTCGGCCGGGCCGGGCACCGCTGTCGTGTCACGCACCTCCACCGGCTCCGGCGCGGGCGGCGGTGCCGTCTCCCGCTCTCTCTCCGCCGGGGCGGGGGCGGGCGGCCCCTGCGGGATCAGCGCCCCCAGTCCCTTGCCCAGACCGCGCCGCTGCTGGCTCACCGGCAACTCCCTCCACACTCCTTGTGAACTTTCCGCCCGGCCCCACCGGTCGGGCGGAGACCGTGTTTCACGTGAAACATCCGGCGTCAGCCGGCGATCGCCCGCGCCCGGTGGGCGATCTCGCGAGCCGCCTCCAGGTAGGCCACCGCCCCGGTCGACGCCGGGTCGTAGGTCATCACCGACTGGCCGTAGCTCGGCGCCTCGGACACGCGCACGCTCCTGGGGATCAGGGTGTCCAGGACGGTCTCCTTGAAGTGCGAGCGCACCTCGTCGGCGACCTGCTGCGAGAGGCGGGTCCGGCCGTCGTACATCGTCAGCAGGATGGTGCTGACCGCCAGCCCCGGGTTGAGGTGGGACTGGACGAGCTCCACGTTGCGGAGCAGCTGCCCCAGACCCTCCAGGGCGTAGTACTCGCACTGGATCGGGATCATCACCTCGTCGCACGCCACCATCGCGTTGACCGTGAGGAGGCCGAGCGAGGGAGGGCAGTCGATGAGGATGTAGTCGAGGTCCGACGTGTCGTACGCGGCGAAGGCACGCTTGAGCCGGGCCTCGCGCGCGACGAGGGAGACCAGTTCGATCTCCGCTCCCGCCAGGTCGATGGTGGCCGGGGCGCACCACAGGTTCGGGATGTCCGGGACCGGCTGGGCCAGTTTGCGGATCTCCTCGTCCTCGACCAGGCAGTGGTAGATGGAGCGGGTCTGCGTGTCGCGCTCCATGCCGAGGGCCGTGGAGGCGTTGCCCTGGGGGTCGAGGTCGACCACGAGGACCCGCTGCCCGTGCATCGCCAGGGCCGCGGCGATGTTCACCGTCGTGGTCGTCTTGCCGACGCCACCCTTCTGGTTGGCGACGCCGATCACCCGGCAGGCCGCCGGGCGGGGCCAGACCTCGTCGTGCCCGCGAACCGCCATGGCCGCGTGGGCCGCTCGGGCGAGGGGGGTGTCGGGGACGCCGTAGTTGGATCCGGCCGGTGTTTCACGTGAATCACCGAGCAGGTCTCCATAGGCGCCCGGGGATGTTTCACGTGAAACATCGGCGTTGTCGGCTGGATTCTGGGGCACGAATGAGTTCACCTCTTCCGTCCGCGCTTCTTCTTGCCGCCCCGCGCCTTCTGGGAACCTGCTGACGCGGGCGGACCACCGTCGGATGTCACCGTGACGCGAACGACCGTGGTAGCGGGATCGACTTTACCCCGCCCCACCCTGATCACATCGCTAACGCTCGGCCGCATTTGGGAAACGTCTTCGCGGCCGGCTGCCAGCTCGGCCTCCGCCTGCTCCCCCTTCAGGGCCAGCAGGCTGCCGCCCTTGCGCAGGAGCGGCAGGGCCCAGCCGGCGAGCCGGGGCAGGGGCGCGACGGCGCGGGCCGTCACGAAGTCGGTCAGCAGCTGCCCGTGGGCCTCTTCCGCCCGCCCCCGGCGCACCACCACGTTGGACAGCTCCAGGATCTCGACCGCCTCGTCGAGGAAGACCGTCCGGCGCAGCAGCGGCTCCAGGAGGACCATGCGGATGTCGGGGCGCATCATTCCGAGCACCAGCCCCGGAAGGCCGGCGCCCGAGCCGATGTCCACGACCTCGGCGCCCTCGGGGATCAGCTCCTCCACGACGGCGCAGTTGATGAGGTGGCGTTCCCAGAGGCGGGGCACCTCCCGCGGGCCGATCAGACCGCGACGCACCCCGTCGTCGGCGAGTAGTTCGGCGTAGCGCCGCGCCTTCGGCAGGGAGTCACCGAAGACCGCCTCCGCCTGTGCTGGTGGGGCGGGTGGCGCGGCGCCGGGCTCCTCAACATCCGAGGTCATCGGTCACCACCTGTCGGAACTCGTCCATCGTCACTTCCATGCTCGGTCCGCCGCACCCGGGACTCCGCGCGCGGCGCGGCATCGGTCGGAGAGGGGGATGCGCGCTGCGGATCACGGTTCCGCGCGCGTGAGAAAAGATCCTTCATGATCCTACGTGCGGGCGGCACCAGGGTTTCACGTGACGCCCTTCCCGAGGGCGTGTCCGCAGTGTGCCCTCACTCTCCGAAAGCCTCCCTGGGGAGTGTTTCACGTGAAACGCTCCCCCACCCCGCTCTCTGTCCCGCGGCGTTTCACGTGAAACATCGACACGGCGACATGCCGACCCCGGCCCGTCGATGTGTCGACATACCCGCTCGCCCGACCGGGGCCCTCACGGTCACCCCCGGCGGTCCGGTACCGCGCAAGGCGGCCGGAGACCTCTCACGGCAGGCGCTCCGTCCCGGGGCGGCCTCTCCCGGGGCGTCCGCCCGCCGCACACGGGAGGCGGGCACAGGAGGCGGACACAGAGAAGGGGTGTCGGTGTTTCACGTGTAAAAAACCAACCCCCCGGGGGGTGTAGTGCCAAACCGGGGGGGGGACCACCCCCGAGCGGGTGGGCGGCGCGCCCACCCCCACGCGGCGCGCGCGCCCCCCCGC
>NZ_JBSHDN010000112.1:0-17535 GCF_053616335.1 Nocardiopsis sp. NPDC055824 | reverse complement strand
GCCGGGGGCGGCCCCGCCGGGGGCCGCCCCCCCCCGCCCCCGGGCGGGGGGCACCGCCGGCGCACACACAGTTGGGGGGTCGGTGTTTCACGTGAAACACCGACACCCCCTGGGGATGATCGTCCTACGAGGCGGGATGCACCACGACGTAGCGGTTGGGCTCCTCGCCCTCCGACTCGCTGCGCAGGCCCGCAGCGGCCACCGCGTCGTGGACGACCTTGCGCTCGAACGGGGTCATCGGTTCCAGCGGGTGGATCTCGCCGGACTCCTTGACCTTGTCGGCGGCCTCGGTCCCGATCTGGAAGAGCACCTTGCGGCGGCCCTCGCGGTAGCCGCCGATGTCCAGCATCAGCCGGCTGCGCTCGCCCGTCGCCCGGTGGACGGCCAGACGGGTCAGCTCCTGGAGGGCCTCCAGCACCTCGCCGTCCTCACCGATCAGCTCGTCGAGGGTGGCCCCCACGACGGAGACCATCGCACGGTCGCCCTCGACGTCCATGTCGATGTCGCCGTCGAAGTCCCCGATGTCGAGGAGTCCCTCGATGTAGTCCGCGGCGATGTCGCCCTCGTTCTCCAGGGCCTCGACGTCGACTCCGGCCTCAGGCGCCTCAGCCACCGCTACTCCACCGTTCTCTTCCTCGCTACTGCCCACAGCGATCCCGTCTCCTCATCCATCACGCCCTGGCCGTCGTACGCCTCAGGGGCATTGTCGCCTGCGCACTCGAAAGTCCCCGCAACCGACGCGAAGCCGGGAGGCCCCTACTGGGAACCGCCACCGGAGCGCTTGGAGCGCGGCTGCTTCTTCGGCTGCTTGCGTTCGATCTTAGGCTGTTCCTTCGGCTCAGGAGCGGATTCGGCAGCCTTCTTTCGACCCAGCATGCCCTTGGCGGAACCGCTCGGGGAGGCGCCGCCCTTGGCCTTGTCGTCGGCCTGACCGGGAACGGGCTGGTTCCGGTAGAGGAAGTGCTGCTGGACCATCGTCCAGACGTTGGAGGTCACCCAGTAGACGAGCACGCCCACGGGCATCGCCAGACCGAAGAGCCCGAAGAGGGGCGCCATGTACATCATGATCTTCTGGGTCTGCATCATGGGGTTGTCAGGCATCTGCGAGATGCTGCGCTTCATGCTCTGACGCATCGTGAGGAAGGTCGTGGTCCCCATGACCACACAGGCGATCGCGATGATGACCTTGGCCATGATCGGGTCGGTGGCGCCGAGTGCCGTCAGCTCCTCGGGGGAGCTGTTGAACTGCGCGGCGACCGGGGCCGCGAAGATCAGCGCCTGGCGCGCGCTCTCCACCAGCTCCGGCGTGAAGTTGTACTGGGCGTTGCCCTCGGCGACGCTCCGCAGGACGCTGAAGAGCGCGAAGAAGACCGGCATCTGCAGGAGGAGCGGGAGGCAACCCATGATCGGGTTGGTGCCGCTCTCCTGGTACAGCTTCATGGACTCCTGCTGGAGCCGCTGCTGGTCGTGCTTGTAGCGCTCCCGCAGCTTCATGATCTTCGGCTGGATGTCCTGCATCTTCCGCTGCGTGTTCATCTGCTTGACGAACAGCGGGACGAGCAGGAGCCGCATGAGCACGGTGAGCAGCACGATGGACAGGCCCCAGGCCCAACCGCTGTCTGTGTCGAGGCCGACGAAGGTCAGACCCGCGTGGATCTGGACCAAGATCCAGCCGACGATGTTGTAAAGCCAGTCCAGCACCGGCCAACTCCTATTTGCTTCGGTTCAGCTACTGGTCCCCGGAAGCGGTTCCGGCGTGACCGGCCTCGCCCGTAGACTCCTCGGACTCCTCGTTCCGGCGCCCCCTGGGCGGCGGAACCGGATCAAGACCCCCCGGGTTGAAGGGGTGGCAACGGCCGATACGCCTGATCGCCAACCACGACCCGTAGAGGGCTCCGTGCACCCGCAGCGCCTGGACGGCGTACGTGCTGCACGAAGGGTAGAAACGGCAGACCGGGGGGAAGAGCGGGCTGATGAAGCGTTGGTAGCCCCGGATGGGCAGGATCAGCACACGCGCGAACGCCGTCGGTCTGTGCTCGGTCATCGGCTCGCCCACCGTTCTCCGCCCTCGTCCGGGCGGCGGTTCCCCGCTGTTTCGCTCTTCGCCTGGTCCGCCTCGGGCGGCCGGGTTCCCCCGCGACCGCGCCGGCGACGCGACGACGATCCGCGGGGGCGCACCACCGCGGCGATCGCGCTGTCGAGTTGCGCGGCCAGGTCCTCCTGCCGCAGGGAGGCGGCGGCGGGCTTGGCACGCACTACCAGCAGGCTACCGTTTGGCAGAACAGCCAAGAGGGGCCGCATGGCATGGCGCAGCCGACGCTGGACGCGCTTGCGCACCACCGCTCCCCCGACCGCCTTGCTGACGACGAAGCCGACGCGCGGCGGGTCCGCGGGAACCGCCGGGTCGGCGGTTCCGGGCGCGGGTGCGAGGTAGACGACGCCCACGGCGTCGCGCGACGAGCGCCTGCCGGAGCGCATGACGGAGGCGAACTCGGCACTGTGGCGCATCCGGTTCCTCGGCGACAGCATCCGCGCTCCTCCGGTGTCGGGACTTCTCCCCACGAAAAAGGGACCGGCCGGCGAGAAGGCCGGACCGGTCCCTGAGAACTTGGGGCTGAGCGTGGCCTAGTGGCTCACGGTCAGCGCCGCGCGCCCCTTGCGGCGCCGCGAGGCGATGATGGCGCGACCGGCGCGCGTACGCATGCGCAGCCGGAAGCCGTGGACCTTCGCGCGACGCCGGTTGTTCGGCTGGTACGTACGCTTGCTCACTACTGGCTCCAGGGGCGTGTCAGGAAAGTACTACGACGGACCCCCAGGATATGCGGGGTCCCAGGGTGCATGAACCGCAGCCGCGCAACCGTGACGACACGTGCGCAGGCAGGATGGTCGGCATAAGCATAAAGAAGATACGACCTGGTGTGGTCGCGGTCAAATCAGACCCGTCCGCGGCGGCGCCGGCCCGGCCTCCGGGGCCGCCCGGACCCCGGGCCCCTCCGGCACCGGGACCCACCAGCCTGTGGACAACTTGTTGTCCACAGGTCCGTGCGACTTCCACGTCCGCCCACTTCTGTGGATAACCTCAGCCTGTGGATAACTTCTGACGCCACCGCCCCGCTCCACGCCCGGCCCACGAGCCATCCCGCCTACACATGCACTGACCTGCGAATTGTGGACAACTCCGCACTGTGCACAGAGATCTGCCATCCTGTGGATAAACCTGTGGACAACTTGTGGACAACGCCCTGGATCTGTGGATACCCCGCCGCGCCCGCATGCGAGGCCGATCTCGGGCAGTGAGGTTATCCACAGGACCAAACCGCACCGAAACGCCCACCTGGCCGAGTTCCCCTGCCCCGGCACTGCCCCGGGGGGAGGACAATGGGAAGCCGCTCCCCGAGGCCTCCGGCTCCCGCGGCGCATGACCGACGACACTCCGCGGGCTCCCCGTCCCCCGTCCCCTCCTGCTCCACCCGCAACGCACTGATCCGCACCGAAGGGACAGCACCCATGGCAGGTCACCTTGGCTGACGCACAGGTCAACCTCGCAATGGTCTGGTCCAGCGTGTTGGACGGGATCGACAACGACTCCCTGCCAGCGCACCAGAGGGCATGGCTGCCGCAGACCCGGCCACTGGGCCTGATCGAGGACACCGCGCTGATCGCGGCGCCCAACGAGTTCACCAAGAAGGTGCTGGAGACGCGCCTCTACCCCGCCATCAGCAAGGCGCTCTCCGCCCACCTGGGACGGGAGATCCGGGTCGCGGTGACGGTCGACCCGACCGCCGTGCCGACCCCGCCCCCCACCCCCGCGCCGTCGGCCTCCTACGGCCCCTCGGCCACGCGGGGCGCGGAGGCCGACCGCGGGCACACCTTCTCCCCCGGCACGCCCGGCGTCGCCTCGGCCGGGCCGTCCTCGCCGACGGCCCCCGCCACCCCCCACGGCCCGACCCCGCAGTCGCGGGCCGGCGCCCGGGGCCAGCACGCGCGCCCGGCCCCGTCGCAGGAGGACAGGCTCCCGGGAAGCGGGGGCGCCCCGTCCGGACACACCAGGGAGGACGCCGCCGCGGGAGCGGGCGCCCACCACGCGCCGCCGACGGCCCGACGGCAGTGGCCCTCCGGACCGTCGGGGGAGGCCGGACACGCCGACCTGCTCGGTCCCACCCCTTCCCCGGACGCCTACGCCGCGGACGGCGGTCCCGTCCCCCCGGCCGGCCGCATGACCGGCCAGGCGGACCCGCACGCGGGCCCCGGCCAGGACGGCCAGGACCCGTCGGCGTACGCGGCCCGCGACGTCCCGGCGCCCTGGGTCCAGCAGACGTTCGCCACACCGCAGGAGACCCCGACCTCCCCCCTGTGGGAGCAGCCCTCCGCCCGGGAGGGCCGACGGGAACCGGAGTCGTGGCAGCAGCAGAGCTGGAGCGGGCCCGGCTGGGACCAGCCCAACCGCTGGGAGACCCCGCGGGGCCCGGCCGCCGGCTCCGAGCAGTTCGCGGCCGGGGACCGGCGGCCCGAGGAGGAGCCGGACGAGGCCTCCCGGGACCAGGACCCGGCCCCCGAGCCCCCGCCCGAGCCCGTCCGGGCGTCGCCGAGGCCCTCCGCGCCCTCCCCCGCCCCGCCGCCGGGGCGCTCGCCGGAGGTGCCCCCCGGCGAGCACGCGCGACTGAACCCCAAGTACACGTTCGACACCTTCGTCATAGGCTCCAGCAACCGCTTCGCGCACGCGGCGTCGGTCGCGGCGGCCGAGGCGCCCGCCAAGGCGTACAACCCGCTGTTCATCCACGGCGGCTCCGGCCTGGGCAAGACGCACCTGCTGCACGCCATCGGGCACTACACGCACCGCCTCTACGAGGGTTCGCGTGTGCGCTACGTCAGCTCCGAGGAGTTCACCAACGAGTTCATCAACTCGATCCGGGACGGCAAGGCGGACGGGTTCCGCCGTCGCTACCGGGACATCGACGTCCTCCTGGTGGACGACATCCAGTTCCTGGAGAACAAGGAGCAGACGCAGGAGGAGTTCTTCCACACCTTCAACACGCTGCACAACTCCGACAAGCAGATCGTCATCTCCAGCGACCGGCCGCCCAAGCAGCTGACCACGCTGGAGGACCGCATGCGCAGCCGGTTCGAGTGGGGCCTGCTCACCGACGTCCAGCCGCCCGAGCTGGAGACGAGGATCGCGATCCTGCGCAAGAAGGCCGCGCAGGAGGGGCTGGCGGCCCCGCCGGAGGTCCTGGAGTTCATCGCCAGCAAGATCTCCACCAACATCCGCGAACTGGAGGGCGCGCTGATCCGCGTGACCGCCTTCGCGAGCCTCAACCGGCAGTCGGTCGACCTCGACCTCACCAGCCAGGTGCTGCGCGACCTGGTCCCCAGCACGGAGGTCCCGGAGGTCACGGCCGGGGCGATCATGTCCCAGACGGCCGCGTACTTCGGCCTGACGGTCGAGGACCTGTGCGGGACGTCGCGTTCCCGGGTCCTGGTGACCGCCAGGCAGATCGCCATGTACCTGTGCCGGGAGCTGACCGATCTGTCGCTGCCCAAGATCGGTCAGCAGTTCGGGCGCGACCACACCACGGTCATGCACGCCGACCGCAAGGTCCGCGCGCTGATGGCCGAGCGCAGGTCGATCTACAACCAGGTGCACGAGCTCACCAGCCGCATCAAGGACCAGCCCTCGCTGCCCTGATCCCGCTCCCGACCGTGGAGGGGCCCGCCGACCGGCGGGCCCCTCCACGGTTCCCGCCCCTGTCCGTACGGGGCCGCCCCCGTCCCGCTCCCGTGCGGCCCCGGCGGGCGCCCGGGGGGCGGACGGCTCCCCCTCACGCTCCCGCACGGACCGGGCGGGACCGCGCCCCGGCTCCTGCGGACATGTCGTCCCGTCGACGGGGCGACATGGCGACTTGTCGTCCGCGGACGCCCCGCCCGCCGCCTCCCCCGGAGTTATCCACAGGCCTGTGGGGACGAACGCCCCGCCTTGTCGGGGTTCACGGCCCCTGCGCGGGGCCGCCGCGGTCCGTCCGCGACACTCTTCGTTTCGCCTGGTTCCGGGGTCGGCGCCCCCGCTGTTGCCCTCCCCACACCGGCGTCCGCGGACGTCTGGCGGCGCTCCGCCCCTGTTCACGCCACATGGCGGAGGCAGGCCCTGTGGAAAAACCTGTGCACAGACTCTTTGTCCGCGTTCGGGTGGTCTGTGGAGGGTGTCGGAAAAAAACTTTGGCGGATTCTCGCGGAAGTTATCCACAGGAGAGGGTCGAAATCTGTGGACAACCCTGTGGACAAGCTGTGGACAACCGCGTCGAAGCTGTGGGTAACCCACCCCTTCTCTGTGGACGCCGAAGCCGACCCCTTCCCGTCCACACCCCGCCCCACTGTGGACAAGCTGGGGAAAACCTGTGGACGAACCTGTGGACGCGGTGTGGACAACCTGAGGGGCCCCTCGGTTGTCCACAAGGGGCCCGACTTACGCACAGGGTTACACACAGGACCTGTGGACAAAAATTCGCAGTCTGACCTGCGACAATGATGGTTATCCACACTATCCACAGGCCCTACTACTACGGCGCACCTTCATTAACCCAAGAGTGGCTTCACAACAGCTTCGCGGAAAATCTGTGGACAAAGCCCCGAGACGACAGCGACGACAGACCGGTGCCGAGCTGTCAGCGGCAGGGGAGGAATCCGGGTAACGTGTGGTCTCGCCCCTGTCCTCCGCCGCCCACATCCGAGCGGTGGCCCCTACGGGATCCGAGCCGGCTCCCAGGCGCTGTCCACAGCCCTGTCGACGGAGTACTCCGGCAGACCCACAGACACCCCACGAGCTGCAACGTTGAGGCTTCGACCGGTACTGCCGGTCGTGCGGAAAGTGAGTCGGAAAGTGAAGTTCCGGGTCGAACGCGACGTCCTGGCCGAGGCAGTCGCCTGGACCGCGCGCACACTGCCGACGCGCCCCTCGGTGCCGGTCCTGGTCGGCATCCTGCTGGAGGCCGGCGAGTTCGAGGGCCGGCAGCAGCTGCGCCTGTCCGGCTTCGACTACGAGGTGTCCACCCAGGCGGCGGTCGACGTCGAGGTCGAGGAGCCCGGCCAGGTCCTGGTCACCGGCAAGCTCCTCGCCGAGATCACCCGCAACCTCCCTCCCCAGGCTGTGCAGGTCGCCACCGACGGCTCCAAGGTCGTCGTCACCGGCGGCAGCGCGAAGTTCACGCTGAACACCATGCCGGTCGAGGACTACCCCACGCTCCCGGAGATGCCCGGTGTGAGCGGGACCATCGGCAGCGACGCCTTCGCCGCCGCCGTCAGCCAGGTGGCCGTGGCCGCCGGACGCGACGACACCCTGCCGATGCTCACCGGCGTCCGCGTCGAGATCGAGGGCGAGACGATCACGCTCGCCTCCACCGACCGCTACCGCCTGGCCGTGCGCGAGCTGACCTGGAAGCCCGAGAACCCCGACCTCTCCGCGGTCGCGCTGGTCCCCGCCAAGACGCTCCACGACACCGCCAAGTCGCTGACCTCCGGCGCCGAGATCTCCATCGCGCTCGCCAGCAGCGACTCCGGCGAGGGCATGATCGGCTTCGAGGGCGGCGGCCGCCGCACCACCACGCGCCTGCTCGACGGCGAGTTCCCCAAGTACCGGGCACTCCTGCCGGACACGTTCAACTCGGTCGCCGAGGTGGGGCGCGCCGAGTTCGTCGAGGCGGTCAAGCGCGTCTCGCTCGTCGCCGAGCGCAACACCCCGCTGCGACTCTCCTTCACCCAGGGCCAGCTGGTCCTGGAGGCCGGTACCGGCGAGGAGGCCCAGGCGGTCGAGGTCCTGGAGGCCGATCTGGACGGCGACGACATCCAGATCGCCTTCAACTCCGGGTTCCTGCTGGACGGGCTCGGCGCCATCGGCACCGACGTCGCCCGCATGAACTTCACCACCTCGACCAAGCCGTCGATCCTCACCGGGAAGCCGGCGGAGGAGGGCTCGGCCCCCGAGTACCGCTACCTGATCATGCCGGTGCGCCAGCCCGGCTGATCCGGACAGGTTCGATTGACTG
The DNA here is from genome assembly GCF_053616335.1 of Nocardiopsis sp. NPDC055824. Taxonomy (NCBI): domain Bacteria; kingdom Bacillati; phylum Actinomycetota; class Actinomycetes; order Streptosporangiales; family Nocardiopsidaceae; genus Nocardiopsis; species Nocardiopsis sp. NPDC055824. The sequence goes on along the minus strand of NZ_JBSHDN010000112.1, from coordinate 9,499 downwards.
GCGTCCGCCGGACCCGGCCCGCGGCTTCCGCCCCGGGCCGGTCGGCTTCCATCCGCAGGTGGCGAAGGGGAGTACAACGATGCAGATCGGCATGATCGGTCTCGGCAAGATGGGCGGCAACATGGCCGCCAGGCTCCGGGAGAAGGGCCATGAGGTCATCGGCTACGACGTCGCCTCGCAGGAGCGCGACGTCGACACCCTGGCCGAGCTGGTCGGCCGACTGGCCGCTCCGCGGACCGTCTGGGTGATGGTCCCCGCGGGGGAGCCCACCTCCGCCACCGTCGCCGAACTCGGCGACCTCCTGGAGGCGGGCGACCTCGTCATCGAGGGCGGCAACACCCACTACGTCGACGACCGCACCCGCGCCGAGGCCCTGTCGGCCAGGGGCGTCGGCTACGTCGACGCCGGTGTCAGCGGAGGGGTCTGGGGCCGTCAGAACGGCTACGGCATCATGGTCGGCGGCGCGGCGTCCGACATCGAGCGGGCGCGCCCGGTCTTCGACTCCCTCACCCCCGACGAGGGCGGCGGCTTCGTGCACGCCGGCGGCGTCGGCGCCGGCCACTTCGTGAAGATGGTCCACAACGGCATCGAGTACGGCATGATGCAGGCCTTCGCCGAGGGCTACGAGCTCATGGCGGCCTCCGACGTCGTGGACGACGTGCCCGGCACGTTCGAGAGCTGGCGCGAGGGCACGGTCGTGCGCTCGTGGCTGCTCGACCTGCTCTCCCGGGCCCTGGAGCAGGACCCGGACCTGGCGGAGCTGCGCGGCTACGCCCAGGACTCCGGCGAGGGCCGCTGGACGGTCCAGGCCGCCGTGGACCTCGCCGTCCCGGCCCCGGCGATCACCGCGGCGCTCTTCGCCCGGTTCGCCTCCCGCCAGGACGACAGCCCCGCGATGAAGGTCGTCGCCGCGCTGCGCAACCAGTTCGGCGGCCACGCCGTCACCAAGGCCGGCGCCGCCGACGACCACGACGAGCCCTAGGGCGTCGCCCCTCTCCCCCGGGCCCGAGGCGCCCGCGCCCCGGCACGGTCCGTGCCGTACGCCGCCCGCCCGGGTGCGGGGCTCCCGCACCGCTCCTCCCCGGGGACGCGCCTTCGTGCCCGTCCCCGGGACCACCGCACCCTTCTCCGCCCGAAGTCCGCGCTCCAGCCCCAGGAGGAAGGCCGGATGTACGTATCCCACCTGCAACTGGCCGACTTCCGCTCCTACGAGTCCGCGCTGCTGGAGCTGGCTCCGGGCGTGAGCGTGTTCGTCGGGTCCAACGGCCAGGGCAAGACCAACCTCGTCGAGGCGATCGGCTACGTGGCCACCCTGGGGAGCCACCGTGTCTCCTCCGACACCCCGCTGGTCCGCATGGGCGCGCCCCGCGCCATCGTCCGGGCCAAGGTCGTCCGTGACGACCGGTCCATGGTGGTGGACCTGGAGCTCAACCCCGGCCGCGCCAACCGCGCCCGGATCAACCAGGCCGCGGCCGGCCGGCCGCGCGACGTCCTGGGGATCCTGCGCACGGTGCTGTTCGCGCCGGAGGACCTGGCCCTGGTCAAGGGCGACCCCGGTGAGCGGCGCCGTTTCCTGGACGACCTCCTGGTGGCCCGCACGCCCCGCATGGCGGGGGTGCGCTCCGACTACGACCGGGTGCTCAAGCAGCGCAACGCGCTGCTCAAGTCGGCCTCCAGCCGCATGTTCAAGCAGCGCGCGGCGCCCGACCTGAGCACGCTGGAGGTCTGGGACGACCACCTGGCCGAGGCGGGGGCGGAGCTGCTGGCGGCGCGGCTGGCACTGGTGGAGGAGCTGAGACCGAGGATCGGTGCGGCCTACGCCGGGCTGACCGACTCGGGCGGGCCGGCGGTCCCCCATTACCGGAGCTCCGCGGCGCCGGAGGGCGCCGGGCTTCCCGAGGACCGCCCCCGGCTCGCGGACGCCCTTCGCGCGGCCATGGCGGAGGCGCGCGACAAGGAGCTCCAGCGCGGGATCAGCCTGGTGGGGCCGCACCGCGACGACCTCCACCTCCAGCTCGGCGACATGCCGGCCAAGGGGTACGCGAGCCAGGGCGAGTCCTGGTCGTACGCCCTCTCCCTCAAGCTCGCCGCGTTCGAGCTGCTGAGAGCGGACGGGGACGACCCGGTGCTGATCCTGGACGACGTGTTCGCGGAGCTCGACAGCGAGCGGCGCCGCAGGCTGGCCGAGCGCGTGCGCGACGCCGAGCAGGTCCTGGTGACCGCCGCCGTCGCCGAGGACATCCCCGAGGAGCTGGACGGGGCGCGGTTCGGAGTGCGCGAGGGGGCCGTCGAGGGTGAGTGACCACCGTCCACAGCCTGTGGACACGCCGGGCGGATCCCCGGGCCCCGGCCCGGGGGCGGGGGCATCGGTCCTCGGCGGGGGCGCGCTCCGTCCACAGGCTGTGGACGGAGCACTCCGGCCCCCCGACCCGGCTCCGTCCGCACCGTCCTCCCCGCCCGTCCCCGCGGCGCCCGCCGAGCCCGTGGCGTCCGGGGCCGACCTCGCGCGCCAGGCTCTCGCGAGGGCCAGGGCCGAGGCGCGCGACCGCGGCGCCGTCCCCCGCGGATCCCAGCGCTCGCGGAGGCGTGGCCGGATGCGGTCACGCAACGAGCCGCAGCTGTTCGGCGAGGCCGTGCGGACCTGGCTCATCGAGCACGGGTGGCAGGAACAGGTGGCGATCGGGGGCGTCTTCGGCCGCTGGTCGGACATCGTGGGCGAATTCAATGCCGAGCATCTGCGCCCCGAAAGTTATTCGGAGGGCGAACTGGTCGTGGTGGCCGATTCGCCGACGATGGCAGCCCACGCACGAGCGATGGTGCGCGATCTGATGCGCCGCCTCAACGAGGAGCTGGGCGACGGGACGGTCGTCGCGATCAAGGTCCGGGGCCCCGGTTTCCGGCGCCGCTGAACGGCCTTCCGGGCCTCCCGCTCCGCGGAGGGGGAGGCCCGGACCGTCCACAGGCTGTGGATAGCCGCAGGTGAACGCGGTCCTCCCGGGGGTGGTGTGCTACCGGGGGTACGTGGTGCGGGGTGCGCGATCCGGGGCGGGCGGCACGTCCCCGACGTCCGGCCCAACGCCACTGAAGCGCGCCGGGACTTGCGGGAGACCCCTCCCGCGTGTAGGGAGTCGGCTCCCTCCCTGAACGTTCGTTGTGATGCGGCACAGGGCCGCCAATGCCACTTTGTCGTACCGCGCGGGGTATCATGGAGACGGTTCTTCAGACGCCTGTAGCCGGTACCACGCCCCCAGGAGAGGGTGGGCGGACGGCCCGTGCGGCGAACGGTGATCCCCCAGGTGTCGCGGCATCTCGGCCCTTCGATCACCGTGCCGAGGGCCAACCGTCGTCCGCCCGGCCACGGCCGGCAGGCGTCCCCAGCAGGAGGGTGTTCCCACTTGGCCTACGACGCAGGTTCAATCACGGTTCTCGAGGGGCTTGAGGCAGTTCGCAAGCGCCCCGGAATGTACATCGGTTCCACCGGAGAGCGGGGCCTGCACCACCTTGTCTACGAGGTGGTCGACAACTCGGTCGACGAGGCGCTGGCCGGGCACGCCGACGCCATCGAGGTCACCCTGTTGGCCGACGGCGGGGTGCGGGTGGCCGACAACGGGCGCGGCATCCCGGTCGGCCTCCACCCCGTGGAGAAGCGCCCCGCGGTCGAGGTCGTGCTGACCACGCTCCACGCGGGCGGCAAGTTCGACGGCAAGTCCTACGCCGTCTCCGGCGGTCTGCACGGCGTCGGCGTCTCCGTCGTCAACGCGCTGTCCACGGCACTGGACGTGGAGATCCGCGTGCACGGCCACGTGTGGCGCCAGCACTACGAGATGACCGCGCCCACGGGCGAGCTCGTCAAGGGCGAGACGACCGACGAGACCGGCACCCAGATCACGTTCTGGCCGGACGGCTCCATCTTCGAGACGACGACGTTCACGTTCGAGACCCTCGCCCGCCGGATGCAGGAGATGGCCTTCCTCAACAAGGGGCTGTCCATCACCATCCGCGACGAGCGGCCCGAGCACACCGACGGCGGCCCGACCGTCAACACCTTCCACTACGAGGACGGCCTCTCGGACTACGTCCGCCACATCAACGCCAAGAAGGAGCCGGCGCACGCGTCGATCATCTCCTTCGAGGAAGAGGGCGACGGCATCGCGGTCGAGGTCGCCATGCAGTGGAACCAGTCGTACACCTCGTCGGTGCACACCTTCGCCAACACGATCAACACGGCCGAGGGCGGCACCCACGAGGAGGGCTTCCGCTCCGCGCTCACCACACTGGTCAACCGGTACGCCCGCGACCAGAAGCTGCTGCGGGAGAAGGACGACAACCTCACCGGCGACGACATCCGCGAGGGTCTGACCGCGATCATCTCGGTCAAGCTCGCCGACCCGCAGTTCGAGGGCCAGACCAAGACCAAGCTCGGCAACACCGAGGCCAAGTCCTTCGTCCAGAAGGTCACCAACGAGCACCTGCGCGACTGGTTCGAGCGCAACCCCGGCGAGGCCAAGGACGTCGTGTCCAAGGCCAGCCAGGCCGCCCGGGCCCGTGTCGCCGCCCGGCAGGCGCGCGACCTCACCCGTCGCAAGACCCTGCTGGAGACCACCTCCCTCCCCGGAAAGCTGTCGGACTGCCAGTCCACCAACCCGGAGGAGTGCGAGGTCTACATCGTCGAGGGCGACTCGGCCGGCGGCTCCGCCAAGGGCGGGCGCAACCCGCACAACCAGGCCATCCTGCCCATCCGCGGCAAGATCCTGAACGTCGAGAAGTCGCGGATCGACCGCATCCTCAAGAACAACGAGGTCCAGGCGATCATCACCGCCCTGGGCACCGGCATCCACGAGGAGTTCGACGCCGAGAAGCTGCGGTACCACAAGGTCATCCTGATGGCCGACGCCGACGTCGACGGACAGCACATCCGCACACTGCTGCTGACCCTGCTGTTCCGCTTCATGAAGCCCCTGGTCGAGGCCGGCAACGTCTACCTGGCCGCGCCGCCCCTGTACAAGATCAAGTGGGACCAGAAGGGCAGCGACGCGAGCTACGCCTTCTCCGACGCCGAGCGGGACCGGGTCATCGAGGCCGGGATCGCCGAGGGGAAGCGCGACCCGCGCCCGCGCGACATGGTGCAGCGGTTCAAGGGCCTGGGCGAGATGAACGCCAACGAGCTGTGGGACACCACGATGGACCCCGACCGCCGGGTGCTGCTCCAGGTCAGCCTGGAGGACGCGGCCCAGGCCGACGAGATGTTCAGCGTGCTCATGGGCGAGGACGTCGAGTCCCGGCGCGCCTTCATCCAGCGCAACGCCAAGGACGTCCGCTTCCTGGACATCTAGAGGGACCGGGCCCGGGGCGAGGTCCCGGGCAGTGAACCACGCTCAACACAAGCTTCGTAGAAGGGATCGACATCCGTGACGGATGCGAACAACCCGGACGCCCCTGAGGGAGCGGACTCCACGGTGGAGGCGCTCCCGCGCACGACGGACCGGATCGAGCCCGTCGACATCCAGGTCGAGATGCAGCGCAGCTACCTCGACTACGCGATGTCGGTCATCGTCGGCCGTGCCCTCCCCGACGTCCGCGACGGCCTCAAGCCCGTCCACCAGCGCGTGCTCTACGCGATGTACGACGGCGGCTACCGCCCCGACCGCGGCTACTTCAAGTGCGCCCGCGTCGTCGGCGACGTGATGGGCAACTACCACCCGCACGGCGACAGCGCCATCTACGACACCCTTGTGCGCCTCGCCCAGTGGTGGTCCATGCGGATGCCGCTGGTCGACCCCAACGGCAACTTCGGCTCCCCGGGCAACGACCCGGCCGCCGCCATGCGGTACACCGAGTGCAAGCTCGCCCCGCTGGCCATGGAGATGCTCCGGGACATCGACAAGGAGACCGTCGACTTCCGGCCCAACTACGACGGCCGCTCCTCCGAGCCCGTCGTCCTCCCGGCCCGGTTCCCGAACCTGCTGGTCAACGGCTCCTCGGGTATCGCGGTCGGTATGGCCACCAACATCCCGCCGCACAACCTGCGCGAGATCGCCGACGGGGTCAACTGGTACCTCGACAACCCGGAGAGCGGGGACGAGGAGCTGCTCGACGCGCTGATCCAGCGCGTCAAGGGCCCCGACTTCCCGACCCGCGGCCTCATCGTCGGCAAGCGCGGCATCGAGGAGGCGTACCGCACCGGTCGCGGCTCCATCACCATGCGGGCCGTGGTCGAGGTCGAGGAGGACCGCCGGGGACGCCAGACCCTGGTCATCACCGAGCTGCCCTACCAGGTCAACCCGGACAACCTCGCCCTGAAGATCGCCGACCTCGTCAAGGACGGCAAGATCACCGGCATCGCCGACGTCCGGGACGAGAGCAGCGGCCGGACCGGCCAGCGGCTGGTCATCGTGCTCAAGCGCGACGCCGTCGCCAAGGTGGTCCTCAACAACCTCTACAAGCACACGCAGCTCCAGGAGACCTTCGGCGCGAACATGCTCGCGCTGGTCGACGGCGTGCCGCGGACCCTGCGCCTGGACCAGATGATCCGCCACTGGGTCAAGCACCAGGTCGAGGTCATCGTCCGGCGCACCAAGTACCTGCTGCGCAAGGCCGAGGAGCGGGCCCACATCCTGCGCGCGCTGCTGCGCGCCATGGACCGCATCGACGAGGTCATCAACCTCATCCGGGCCAGCGCCTCCGCCGACGAGGCGCGCACCGGCCTGATGAGCCTCCTGGAGATCGACGACATCCAGGCCCGCGCGATCCTCGACATGCAGCTGCGCAAGCTCGCCGCGCTGGAGCGCAACGCCCTGACCGCCGAGTACGACGAGCTGATGTCCCAGATCGCCGACTACAACGACATCCTCGCCTCGGACGTCCGCCAGCGGAGCATCATCCGCGAGGAGCTCAGGGAGATCGTCGAGAAGTACGGCGACGAGCGGCGCACGCACATCATCCCGTTCGAGGGCGACATGCGCATGGAGGACTTCATCGCGGAGGAGGACGTGGTCGTCACGATCTCCCGCGGTGGATACGCCAAGCGCACCCGCATCGACAACTACCGGGCGCAGAAGCGCGGGGGCAAGGGCGTGCGCGGCGCCCAGCTCAAGCAGGACGACATCGTCCAGCACTTCTTCGTCACCACCACCCACCACTGGATCCTGTGCTTCACGAACCAGGGCCGGGTGTACCGGACGAAGGCGTACGAGCTGCCGGAGGCGGCGCGCGACGCGCGCGGCCAGCACGTGGCGAACCTGCTGCCGTTCCAGCCGGGCGAGGAGATCGCGCAGATCATGGCGCTGCGCGACTACGAGGCCGCGCCCTACCTGGTGCTCGCCACCCGTGAGGGCCTGGTCAAGAAGTCCCGCCTGGAGGACTTCGACTCGGCGCGCGCGGCGGGCATCATCGCGATCAACCTCCGCGACGAGGACGAGCTGATCGCCGCCCGCCTGGTCTTCCCCGACGACGACCTGCTGCTCATCTCCAGCGACGCCCAGGCGATCCGCTTCCCGGCCTCCGACGAGTCGCTGCGGCCGATGGGCCGGGCCACCAGCGGTGTGATCGGCATGCGGTTCCTGGAGGGCGACTACCTGCTCAGCATGGACGTCATCCGCCCGGACGACGGTTCCACCGACGTCCTGGTCGCCACCGAGAACGGCTACGCCAAGCGCACCCCCTCCGAGCAGTACCCGGTGCAGAACCGGGGCGGCAAGGGCGTCCTGACGGCCAAGGTCGTCGAGGCACGGGGCAAGCTGGTCGGCGCCATGATGGTCGACCCCGAGGTGGACGAGATCTTCGCGATCACGTCCGGGGGCGGCGTCATCCGCACCGGGGCCGCCGAGGTCAAGCAGTCGGGCCGCACCACCATGGGCGTCCGTCTGATGAACCTCGACAAGGGCAACAAGATCGTGGCGGTGGCGCGCAACGCCGAGGCCGCGGAAGAGGCCGAGGCCGACGCCGTCGCCGCCGAGGTGGCGGAGGCCGCCGAGGCCACCGCCGACACGGACGGAAACGCGGTCGACGGGGATCGCAACCCTGAGGCCTAGACTGCGCGTTAAGCCCGATAAGGACCGTGGGGTTCGCTTCGCGAACCCCACGGGGTCCGAGCGCCTCAAACACCCGTTCTCAACGAAAGTCCAGCGGTAACGTTTCTATGTCTGACAACCAGCGGAACACCACCACGAACGAATCCGACTCGGACACGGCAGGAACCGCCGGGGTCGAGGACATGGAGACGGCCGAGAGGGACACTGTCGGGGCGGAGGTCACCGGGACCGCCGGGACGCCCGCGAGCGAGGGCGTCGAGGAGTCCGGAGACGACGCGAAGGCCCCCGCCGAGCCCGAGGCGGAGCCGGAGTCCGGGAAGGCCCCGGCTGCGGTCGAGGAGCCCGTCGCCCCCGTGTCCGCGCCGGCCGAGCCGGCGGAGGAGGAGCCCGTGACGGAGGACCGCGCTGAGGCGGGGGGAACGCCAGTGACCGAAACGAAGGCCTCGGTGCCCGAGGGCCCGAACGCCGTGAAGGCCACCTTGTCCAGCAGGAAGGCGCACCTGACGGTCTCCCGTGTGGAGCCCTGGTCGGTGATGAAGTTCAGCTTCGTCGTCTCCCTGGTCTGCTTCATCGTCCTGTTCGTGGCGATCGCCGTCATCTACGCGACGCTGTCGATGCTGGGCGTCTTCGAGGAGCTGACCAGCATGATCGACGCCCTCCTGGAGGGCGACGGCGGTGATGGCGAGCTCGGTCTGAACCCGGCCGCGTGGTTCTCGCCGGGACGCGTGCTCGGCTACACCGGTGTGGTCGGCGCGCTGAACATCGTGCTGATCACGGCGCTGTCCACCGTGGGCGCGATGGTCTACAACCTGGTCGCCGACCTGGTCGGCGGCGTGGACGTGACGCTGTCCGAGGCCGAGTAGGCCCTTGGCGCCGGCCCGGCCCTCCCCCGGAGGGCCGGGCCGAAGCGCGTACGGAGCACTCCCGGCCAGGGGTAAAATGGGAAGTGAAGAGGGGCGCGGAGGCCGCGTCTCCCTTCGCTTCCGTGTCAGGTATCCGGTTCGCCCGGGTGCGGTGGGTGCGGTAGAGTTTCCTCGGAACGAGGGCGTATAGCTCAGTCGGTTAGAGCGCATCCCTGATAAGGATGAGGCCCCAGGTTCAAGTCCTGGTACGCCCACCCACGAAAAGGCCCCCCGGTCACCCGGGGGGCCTTTTGCGTACTGCTGGAAAGTACGGCATCAGCTGCTCGTAGAGCCTTTATCCGGGCCGGTCCCATCCTCCGCCGATGCTTCCTCCGAGCCGCTCGAGCGCTTCCACCGTGCTGTCGTCGTGAACGTCGGTGCGCAGGTCCGCGGTCGGCCTGATCCGGCTGTGGCGGGGGGTCCGCATCGACGGGTCGTCATGTCGCCGTGTCGACAAGCGGCCGTGTCGACAGGTGCCCTGATCGACACGCCGACCCGGGTGCGGAGGGCGGCGCGTTCGGCGGGTGCGGACGCGCCGGCGTCCCCGGCGGGCGCGCGCCGCACACG
>NZ_JBSHDN010000111.1:0-21162 GCF_053616335.1 Nocardiopsis sp. NPDC055824 | reverse complement strand
GGCGGTCGCCGCCCAGCGCGGTGTCGGAGGTGAAGTCGAACCGCAGCTGGCCGGGGCGGGTGTCCCCACCCGCCGGGCCCCCCCCCCGGCCCCGGGCGGGGGGCCCCCCGGGCCCGGGGCCCAGCACGCACGAGAGGCCCCCAGGGTGGACCTGGGGGCCTCTCGTCGCCTCTGGTGTCGCCCGCGTCCCGTTACAGGAAGTCGGCGAGCTCCTTCTCCAGGACGCGCTTCGGCTTGGCGCCGATGAGCTGCTTGACGACCTCGCCGTCCTTGTAGAGGTTCATCGTCGGCAGCGACATGACGTTGTAGGCGCGCGGCGTCTCGGGGTTCTGGTCGGTGTTGAGCTTGACGATCTCGATCTTGTCGCCGTACTCCGCCGCCAGCTTGTCCAGGACCGGGGCCATCTGCTTGCACGGGCCGCACCAGTCGGCCCAGAAGTCCACCAGGACGGGCTTGCCGCTGGCGAGGACCTCTTCCTTGAAGTTGGCGTCCGTGACGTGCTTGACAGTGGACATGGTTCTCCTTGGTTCACCTGGTGGCGGATGGCAGGGGGGAGGAACGCGGGCCCTCTCGGGCGGGCCCGCGGGAGGGCGGAGGCGTCAGTTGCCCCGCGCCGCGAGGAAGCGCTCGGCGTCCAGGGCGGCGGAGCAGCCGGTGCCGGCGGCCGTGATCGCCTGGCGGTACTGGTGGTCGACGACGTCGCCGCAGGCGAACACGCCCTCCAGCGTGGTCCGCGTGGACGGGAAGTCCACCTTGACGTAGCCCTCCCCGTCCAGCTCGATCTGCTTGTCGAACAGCTCGACCCGAGGGTCGTGGCCGATGGCGACGAACAGGCCGGTCACGTCGAGCGTGCTCGTCTCGCCGGACTTGTTGTTCAGGACCCGCAGGCCGGTGACGCGCTCCGTGCCGAGCACCTCGGTGACCTCGGAGTTCCAGAGGAAGCGGATCTTCTCGTTGGCCTCGGCGCGCTCGACCATGATGCGGCTCGCGCGCAGCTCCTCGCGGCGGTGGATGACGGTCACCGACGAGGCGAAGCGGGTGAGGAAGAGGGCCTCCTCCATGGCGGTGTCGCCGCCGCCGACCACCGCGATGTCCTGCTCGCGGAAGAAGAAGCCGTCGCAGGTGGCGCACCAGGAGGTGCCCCGGCCGGAGAGCTCCTTCTCGCCGGGCACGCCCAGCTCGCGGTAGCCGGACCCGGTGGCGAGGATGACCGTGTGCGCGAGGAAGGTCTCCCCGCCCGCGACGACCTCCTTGACCGGCTTGTCCAGGTTCACGGAGGTGACGTCCTCGGGGACCAGCTCGGCTCCGAAGCGCTCGGCCTGCTTGCGCAGGTTGTCCATGAGGTCCGGTCCCATGATGCCGTCGGGGAAGCCGGGGAAGTTCTCGACCTCGGTCGTGTTCATGAGGGCGCCGCCGGCGGTGATCGAACCCTCGAACACCAGCGGGCGCAGCTCGGCTCGGGCGGCGTACACGGCAGCGGTGTAACCCGCCGGTCCGGAACCGATGATGATGACATTGCGGACGTCACTCACGCTCGTAGGCCCTTCACACAGTCGCTGCCCTGGCCACGCGTCGTGACCTCAGGGGAAGATGGTTAGCACAACCGATGGTAGGTGCAGGGCATTCCCCCCGGGACATCCGCCCGGCTTACGGGGGCGGGGTATGCGTCGCGGGGGTCCGTGGCCCGGGTCCGCCGTTCAGGGGCCCCGCCGGTGGTCCTCCAGCGCCGCCCGGACCGCCACGGCGACCGCCCCCGCCAGGAGCCCCCACAGGGCGTTCGCGGCGAGGGAGGAGACGAGCGCGAGCGGATCGTCGAGCGGACCCCGGGGCCCGCCCGGCGTGATCGGTGAGAGCACGGCGACCAGCACGGTCGAGAACACGGCGTGGGCCAGGCCCGCGTACACGAGGGTGAGGAGCGGCCGGGGGACACGGGCGACCACGACCGCGGCCACCCACGCGACCGTGATCACGACGGTCATCCCCAGCGGGAGGTACGGTCTCCAGTCGATCGCCTCAGCGACGCCCGTGACGCCCAGCAGGGGCCGGAGCAGCGCCAGGGCTCCGAGGCCCAGGACGAGCGACCACGGGACACCGGAGAACGGTCCGGCGGACGGGGGCTGCGGCTGGTTCACGGGCGCCTCGCGGGGTCGTGGCGCGCTCGGCGCGCCGGGGACGGACAGCCCCGACGGTAGGGACCGCGGGCCCCCTCGCGCGTCCGGCGCCGACCGCGCCCCGGTACGCGGTCCCGACCGGTCGGTGTACGTCGCGGCGCGTAGCGGCGAGCGTCCCCGGTCCCGTGCCCGCCGGGGGACCGGTCCGTAGAATCACCGCATGCCCAGCGACCGCCAGGACGTCGTCGTCGACGCGCTGTTCGGGTTCGCCGTCTTCGCCGTGGTGGCGATCGCGGTCGGATCCGACGTCAGCAACAGGGGGAACCTCGCCCTCGGCTACGCGATGGCCGCGGTGCTCGGCGGCCTCATGCCGGCGCGGCGGCGGTGGCCGGTGGGGGTGCTCCTGGCGACGGCGGTGCTCATCGTCGCCAACTACGTGATCGACCTGCCGACCATCGGCCTGGCGGTCCCCGCCGCCGCGGCCCTGTACTCCGCGGCGGAGGCCGGCCGGACGGCGTGGTCGGCGGGCACGGCGGCGGCGCTGGTGGCGGTCTCCACGTTCGCCCGGCTGGGCGAGGGCCAGGACCCCGCCTACCTCCTGGGGTACGAGCTGCCCTCCACGGCGGCGATCATGGGCGCGGCCATCGCCCTGGGCCACGCGCAGTGGCAGCGGCGCCAGGCCGACCACCAGCGGGAGAGGGCCGCCCTCCTGGACGCGCAGGCGCGCGAGTCCGAGGCGGCCGAGCGGTTGGCGCTGGAGCGTACGCGGATCGCGCGCGACCTGCACGACGCGGTGGGGCACCATCTTTCGGTGGTGTCCCTGCACGCGGCGGTGGCGGCCGAGGCGCTGGAGGACGACCCCGCGGACGCGGAGGCGGCGCGTGCGGAGCTCGCGCACGTCACCCAGGCGTCCCGCGCGGGCCTGAGCGAGCTGCGCTCCACCGTGCGCGCCCTGCGCGACGCCGATCCGGGCGGCGAACGGACCTCCTCGCTCGCGCACCTGGACGAACTCGCGGACTCGGTCCGGGCGGCAGGTGTGGCGGTCGAGGTGGAGGGGAGGCCCGGGACCGGAGAGATACCGGGGATGGTGGACGCGACCGCCTACAGGATCGTGCAGGAGGCGCTGACCAACACGCTCCGGCACGCCCGGGCCGACCGGGCCCGGGTGGTCTTCACGAGGAGGGACGGTGTCCTGGAGGTGCGGGTGACCGACGACGGACGACAAGGCCCGTCCACCGCGGGCGGCGGCGCGGGCGAAGGGCCCGCGGTCGCCCCCGGGAGCGGGCTCGCGGGCATGCGCGAACGCGTACGCCTGGTGGGGGGCTCGGTGGAGGCGGGGCCCGGCCCCGGTGGAGGGTTCGCGGTGCACGCGCGGCTGCCGCTCGGAGGGGACCGGTGATCCGGGTCCTGCTGGTGGACGACCAGCCGCTCGTCCGCACGGGTGTGCGCGCGCTCCTGGAGCGCGACGGGGGGATCGAGGTGGTGGCGGAGTCGGGGAACGGCCGGGAGGCCCTCGCCGACATCGGCAGGTACCGTCCCGACGTGGTCCTGCTCGACCTCCAGATGCCCGCGGTGGACGGCCTCGCGGTCCTGCGCGAGCTGGGGCGTCGACAGGGCGACAGGTCGACACGGGCCCCGGGGCCGGAGCGTGCGGGGGAGGCCGGCGCGGATGCCGCGTCCGGCGGCCCCCGGGTGGTGGTCCTCACCACGTTCGGGGAGGACGACAACGTGTTCACGGCGCTGCGGCTGGGCGCCTCGGGGTTCCTCCTCAAGGACGCGGAACCCGGCGAGCTGCGCGCGGCGGTGCGGACCGTCGCCGCGGGGGAGGCGCTGCTGTCCCCCGCGGTCACGCGCAGGGTGATCGAGAGGGTGGCCGACACCTCGGTCCCCCCGGAGGCGGCCCGCCGCCTGGACGTGCTGACCGCCCGGGAGCGCGACGTGCTGGCCCTGGTCGGGCGCGGGCTGTCCAACCAGGAGATCGGCGCGGAGCTCCACCTGAGCCCCGCCACGGCCCGCACGCACGTGGGCCGCGTCCTGTCCAAGCTCGGCGCCAGGGACAGGGTGGGCCTCGTGGTCATCGCCTACGAGACGGGCCTGGTCAGTCCGGGCGGGTGACGGGGCGCGGGCGGGTCGACATGTCGACCTTCGCGGTCCCGCCCGCCCCCTCCGCGTCCTGTGTACGGGCCCGGAGGCCGCCGGGCCCGCTCAGGGGCCGGGCTCGGGCACGCGCTCCTGGGTGATCACGCTGCCCTCGGTGTCCCCGCCCTGCGCGCAGAGCGGATCGACCACGTACACGTCGTACTCGTCGCCGTCGAGGGCGAACATGGCCCACGCCGGGGTCGTCCCGTCGCCGTAGTGGGCGTCGTCGACCAGGCTGAAACGGGTGTCGAGCGCCTCGCCGAGACGCCCCGCGCACTCCGCCACCCCGGGCGGGGGGCTCTCCTCCGCGGCCAGGGGCTCGGCGCCGTCCTCCTGCGGGGCCCCCACGGGGGAGAGGTCGAGGGTCCGGGCGGCCTGCTCCGCCAGGCCGGCGCCGGTGTAGACGGTGCCGCTCCGCACCACCTGGGGCGTGTAGGCCTGGGCGGTGTCCGGCACGGCCTCCTCCTGCCCGTCCTGCAGGAGGGGCGCGGCGACGCCGGCCTCCTCCTGCGGGGCCAGACCGTTGAACAGGGCCGCGCCACCGCCGGCGACGACCGCCGCGGCGGCGGCCACCATCATCAGCCGGGGCAGGCCGGCGCCGCCGAAACCGCGCCGGCGGCGCGAGATCGGTGTCACCCCGGCGGTCGGTCCGGAGGCGGCGGGTGCGGCGGCGGGTCCCGGCGCGCCGCCGTTCTCCGCCCGCTCGCGCGCCGCCTCGGCGACACGCCGGTCGAGGAGGTCGGCGACGTCCCGGGGCAGCTCGGGAGCGGGTGCGGCGGCCAGCGCCTCCGTGACCCCCGTGAGCTCCTCCAGGGTGGTCGCGCAGGTCGCGCAGGTCTCGATGTGGGATGCGACGGTACGTTCCTCGCCGGGCTCCAGGAGCTCCTCGGCGAAGAAGGCGAGTGCCTCCACGTCTGGATGGGACGTCACGATGGGTTGGCACCTCCTCTCCCAGATGTGACGTCTCGCGGATCCCGGGGGTTCCTCAGATGGGCCAGTGACGGAAGAAGTTTGGCGCGACCCCGGGCACACCGGCTCTTGACCGTGCCGGTCGCCACGTCGAGGATCTGGGCCGCCTCCTCCACCCGGTAGCCGAGCATGTCCACGAGGGTCAGCGCCATCCGCTGGTCCAGCGGCAGCAGGTCCAGGGCGGCGTGCACGTCGAGGCGGGCCTCGGTCTGCGAGGCGTGGTCCGGGGCGCCTCCGGCGCGGCCCAGCCGCTCGTTGGCGACCACGTCCAGGGTGGCGTCCTCGGTGGGGGTGGCGGGCCGCACCTTGCGCCGGCGCAGCCGGTCGTGGCAGGCGTTGACCACGATCCGGTGCAGCCAGGTGGTCACCTGGGACTCCCCGCGGAACCGCTCGGCGGCGCGGAACGCCGACAGGAAGGCGTCCTGGAGGGCGTCCGACGCCTCCTCGGGGTCTCCCATCATCCGCACTGCGACAGCCCAGAGGCGCTCACGGTGGCGGCGAACCAGTACCCCGAACGCCTGTTCGTCACCCTGAGCGTGCCTCGTCAACAGCTCCCGGTCAGGAAGCTCGTGGACCGCGTCCATCAGCGCTGATCACATATCCCACTACTAGGTTCCGCGTACCTCTACCTCGTTGACGCTCCCACGGTAGTCCCCCCCGTTCTGGGGCAGGGCCGTGAACCAGACCAGGACGTACTGACCGGTGGCGGGCTCGTCGAGGACGACCTCCTGGGAGGACCCGCTGCCGCTGCCGACCACCTCGTAGTCGTTCTCGGAGTTCCCGTTCGCGTCGCCGACCCGGATCTCGAACTCGTACCCGTCGCCGGCCATGTCGAGGTCCACCGCGTGGATCTCGTGGCTCGCGCCGAGTTCGAGCTGGAGGCCGACACCGGGCTTGATCATGTCCAGCGGGTCCCTGTAGCCCTGGGTGTTCCAGGCGGTCGAGGGGTCGCCGTCCCAGGCCAGGGGCGCGTTGGCGCTGTGCTCGTCGGTGTCGCCGTGCGGGTTGAGGCCGCGCGAGCCGACGATCTCCAGGGGGGACGCGTCCGCGGCGTCGTCCGCCGGGTCCTCGGCGGAGCCCGCGCTGGGGGTGGCGGGGTCGTCGCCGGGCTGGAGGCTGGAACCGAGGCTCCAGGCGCCCACGACCACGGCGGCGAACAGCACGACCGCGACGACGCCGACGAGGATCCTCTTGGGCGAGGCCTGGGAGCGGGCCGCGCGCTGGTCCATGCGGGAGGGGGCGGGGCGCTCCGCACGGGGGGCGGAGGCGCTGCGCGCCGCGGTGGCGCCGCGGGCGGAGCCGCCGCTCCGGGCGCTCCGGCGGGGGCCGGAGCCGGTGGTGTCGAGCTCGCCCGTGCGCCGCGAGGTCCCGGGCTCGGGGGGCGCGGACTCCACGGGGGAGACGGGGAGCGGGATGAGCCGGGGGACCTCGGCCATGGCGGCGCAGAAGTCCGCGGGCGAGGTGATGGGCGGGCCGGGCACCATCTGGCCCGCGAGCTGGGGCAGCGCCGCGCGCGTGGTGATGGTGTTGAGGGGCTCGGTGACGCCCTGGCGGATCTGTCCGGGCGGGTAGGGGCCCGCGGGGCCCTGGGGGGCTCCGGGAAGGCCGCTCTGCGGCCCGCCGGGCCAGTGCCCGGTGAGCGCCGCGTACAGCAGGTTGCCCAGGCCCTGGGCGTCGACCGCGGCGGGGTCGGCCACGACGGCGCCCAGCAGCGCGGCGTCGACGCCGATGCCGGTCACCTTGACGGCCCCGCCGCTGCTCCACATGAGCTTGCTCGGGGTCAGGCACAGGTGGTGGAGCCCGCCGGCGTGCGCGGCGGCGATGGCCTCGGCGGCCTCGGCGACCAGGCCCGCGGCGCGCTCGGGCTCCATGGGGCCCTGGGCGAGGAGGTCGGCGAGGGAGGAGCCGATGACCCACTCCTCGACGACGTAGGGGACGGGGGTCGTGTCGTCGGCGTCGAAGACCTGGGTGACGCGGGCGTCGGGGATGCGGCTCGTGGCCCTGGCGGCGCGCACGACCTCGGACGTGCGGGGGAAGCCCTCGGTGAAGGTCCACACCGCGACGGGTCGCGCGAGGGTCTCGTCGGTGGCCTTCCAGCGGGTGGCCCCGCCGGTCTCACTCACCACTTGGTCGAGGCGGTACCGGTTGGCCAGCTTCGCCCCGGGTTCGATCAGGAAGGTGCTCATGTTGGGAGTGACGGACGCCAGTGCCGTGAGCTCCGCGCGCTCCTCCCGCAACGGGTCCCTGGGGACCGGAGCGGTGCGGGGTGTGCGCGAGGGGGTTATCGGCCCTGCCTGCTGTCCCCAGCCTCCCTTCGGGCAGCTCGGATGAACATTGCTGTAGCGGTAAAGCGATGCGTGTCCATGCTAGGACGCCTGAACAGCATCTTCGGAGGACATCGGATACTCATTCACCTTCCGGGGCGTATCGGTGCTCGGCTACCCAACGTCATCCATTCCTGGTGATCAGCGGCGTCGCAGCCGTGTTCTGAGCAAATCGAGGAAGGATGTGACTTCGGTCACATTCAGGAACTTCGCGGTAACCACGAACAGTACGGCACCGACGACGCCCCCGGCCAGCATCGCCGCCAGACCCGGCCACAGATCACCCGGCAGACCCCGGAAGGCGTAGATCATCGCCACCCCGAAGACCGCGGCGGGGACCGTGGCCACGTGCAGCTTGAACAGCGTCGCCGCGGTGCGGCGGCCGTCCATGCCGTTGAGCTTCCGGTGGAGCAGGTACCACATGACGACCGAGCCGACGATGTAGTAGAGACCGTACGGCACGGGCAGCCAGACCACCACGTGCTGGGGCTCGACCACGAACAGCAGGGCGATCGCCGTCACCGCGTGGGCGGCCTCGGAGGGGATCGACACCAGGGCGGGGGTCCGGGTGTCGCCCAGCGCGTAGAACACGCGCATCTGGAGCTGGAACAGCGTGAACGGGATCAGCATCACGCAGAAGACCATCAGGATGCGCCCGATCGCCGCGGCGTCGGACGCCGTCGTGCTGCCCTGCGCGTAGATCATCACGCAGAACGGGATCGCGAACACGATCATCGCGACCGAGATCGGCACGATCAGCACGGAGGAGAGCCGGAACCCGCGCGAGAAGTCGCTGCGCACCTGGTCCTTGCGCCCCGCCGCCACGTGCTCGCTCATCCGCGGCAGCAGGGCGGTGATCACCGAGACCGCGATGATCGCGTACGGCAGCTGGAACAGCATCGACGCGAACTTGTACGCGGTGATGCCCGCCCCGGAGTCGAAGCCCAGCTCCGCGGCGCGCGTCCCCGCGCGCGTGGCCACGTTGGTGGAGACGAGCGCGCCCAGCTGCGCGACCACGATGTAGAGCATCATCCACGAGGCGGCGCCGGCCGCCTCGCCCAGACCCGAGCCGCGCAGGTCCAGGCGCGGCCGCCAGCGGAAGCCCGCCGCGGCCAGCGCCCACACCAGGACCGCCGCCTGGAGCACCTGCCCCATGGCCGTGCCCAGGCCCAGCAGCATCAGCTCGCCGGGGGTGACGGTCTCCGGGGTGCGCCCCGGACCGGCGACCGCCATGAACCACAGGAGGATGCCGATGATGACGACGTTGTTGAGCACCGGCGCCCACATCGGGGCGCCGAACCGGTTGCGCGCGTTGAGCATCGCGCTCGCCAGGCCGCTCGCCCCGATGAAGAAGATCTGCGTCACCAGGTACCGGGCCATGACGACCGAGACCTCGTACTGCGCCCCCGTGAACTCGCCCGCGTAGATCCTGATGAACCACTCCGCCACCAGGACCGACAGGACCGTGATCACGAACAGCGCCAGCAGCATGAGGGTGACCAGGCGCTGCTCGGTCCTGTCCCCGCCGTCCTGGTCGAGCTTGCGCCGCTTGACCAGGAACGGCACGAACACGCTGGCCAGCAACCCGCCGATGAGCAGGTCGTAGATCATGTACGGGACCATGCCCGCGGTCTGGTAGGCGTCGCCCAGCAGCTGGGTGCCGATCGCCGCCGCCAGGAGGATGGTCCGGACGAACCCCGTCACGCGGGAGACGATGGTGCCCAGCGCCATGACCGCGCTGGACCTGGCGATGTTGCCGGGGGCGGTGTGGGCGCTGCCGCCGATCTCGTCGCCGTCCTCCAGGCGGTCGGCGGTGCCCACGTCACCGATGTCGCTCGGATCGCGGACCGTCCGCAGCCCGGTCTCGGGCACGCCCTCCGGCTCGTCGCGCTCGTACGTGTCGAGCACGTCCTCCGGCATCACCACGGGGCGGCGATGGCGCGTCCTGGCCTCGGCGGACGCCCCGCTCGGTGCGGGGTCCTGCTCTCTGGGGTGATCGCTGGGCACCGTCGGGACGTCCTTATCTCGGTCGGGGCGCTTCGGGGGAGACCTTCGGCGGGATCAGAGCCGGGGCGCTACGGCATCAACGACGCATGCGGCCGCGGACCAGTTCCACCGCCGCGCTCAGTTCCGGCACGCGCAGCAGTCGCGCGAACCCGAGGAAGAGCAGTGCGCCGACGACGCACCCGGTGACGGGGGCGCCGATGTAGGAGGCCAGGCCGGGGCCGACGTAGGCGTCGAAGAACCAGAGCACACCGAGGCCCGCCGCGATGCTCGGGACGACGGCCAGGTGCAGGCGCAACATTGTGCCAATGATGTGCTTTCCGTCAAGTCCGCCGATGCGCCGGCTCAGGACCAGCCCGGCGATGGTCAGACCGGACAGGAACGAGACCATGAAGCCCGAGGCCACACCCACGACCACCAGGTTCGGCGGGAGCAGCAGGTAGGAGACGAGGGCCAGGCCGCTGTGCACGGCGAGGTTGGCCGCCCCGATCATCGCGGGCGTCCGGGTGTCGCCCATGGCGAAGAACACCCGCAGCATGAGCTGGAAGACGGTGAACGGCACCAGGCCCAGCGACATGACGGCGAGGATCTGGCCGATGCTGGAGGCGTCGCCGACCGAGATGGACCCGCGCGCGAAGGCCAGGACGGACAGCGGCTCCGCGAACATCGCCACCGCGAACGCGGTCGGCACCAGGACGAACGCGGAGACCCGCAGGGTCCTGGAGAAGTCCCCGCGGACCGCGTCCCAGTTCCGGTCGTCGGCGTGGGCGCTCATCCGGGGGAGCAGCACGGTGATGAGGGAGACCGCGATGATCGCGTACGGCAGCTGGAAGAGCTGGTACGCCAGGTTGTAGGCGCTGATGCCCGCGCCGACGTCGAGGCCCTGCTCGATGCTCGACACGTTCGCGGCGTTGGCGATGTTGGTGGTGATCCACAGGCCGGCCTGCGTGAGCAGGGTGTAGAGCATCATCCACCCGGCGGTGCGGAGCGCGTCGCCGAGGCCGGAGCCGCGCAGGTCCAGGCGGGGGCGCCAGCGGTAGCCGGTCCGGGAGAGGGCGACGAACAGCACGACCGCCTGGAGCAGCATGCCGCCCGCCGTGCCCGCGCCGAGCAGCGTGAGCTGGCCGTCGGTGACGGTCTCGGGGGTGCGGCCGGGGCCCGCGACCCACAGGAACACGGCGGCCACGGACATGATGACGACGTTGTTGAGGACCGGCGCCCACACGGCGGCGCCGAACTTGCCCCGCGTGTTGAGCATGGCGCTCAGCAGGCCGCTCAGGCCGACGAAGAAGATCTGCGCGAGCAGGAACCTCGCCAGGTAGACGGACGCCTCGAACTGGACCGGTGTGAACCGGGACCCGTACATCCAGATGAGGAACTCGGCCGCCAGGATCGCGGCGGCGGTCAGGAGGAACAGGGCCAGCACCGTGGTGGTGAACAGGCGGTCCTCGGTCGCCTTGCCGCCGTCCGCGTCGTTCTTCCTGCGCTTGACCAGGAACGGGATGATGACGCTGGCCATCAGCCCGCCGATGAGCAGGTCGTTGAGGATGAAGGGGATCGTGTGGGCCGTGTGGTAGGCGTCACCGAGGAGGTGGGTGCCGATGGCGGCGCCGAGCACGATGGTGCGGGCGAACCCGGTGAGCCGGGAGGCCATGGTGCCCACGGCCATGATCATGCTGGAGCGCATCATCCCGCCGGAGTCCGATCCGGAACCCGCCCCCGCGCCGTCCGCCCCGGAGCCGGAAGCGGCGTCCCCGGCGGGGACGGCGCCGGGCTCGGGCAGTTCGCCCTCCTCGAAGGAGGGCATGGGGCCGCCGCTGGGACGGAGAGTGCTCTCACCCGGGAGGGGGCCTTCGGGCTGGGGGGAACGGCGGTGTTTCCCGCCGCCGTTCGGAGAGTCGGTGACCACCGTGGATCAGGGTTCCTTTCGTCCGACTGGAAGGGTCCGTCCGCGGCGCCGTGGTCCGGCGCCTGTCCGGCCGGGCCGGACACGCGGCTCGGCGCCGCGTGTGCCGACATGGAGATGTGCGGGTGTGTCGACATGACGTCCTGTCGGTAAGGAGTCGTGTCACCCATCGGTCCGTCGGGGCGCCGGGGTCACTTCCCGGAGCCGTCCTTGTCCCGTTCCTGGGCGTCCTCCCCGGCCTCCGGAGATCCTGCCCCGGTGGCCTCGGTGTCCTCCCCGGGCCCGGTGGAGGACGCGGACGCCCCGGTCTCCCCGGTCTCCCCGGACGCCCCGGTCTCCCCGGGCGTGGCGACCGCCCCGGGAGGGACGGAGCCCGCGGGGTCCCCGGAGCCGCCCCCGGTGTCCCCGGGAGCCGCGGGATCCGCGGCGGTGCCGGTCGCGGCGCCGTCCGGTCCCCCGGCCTCGGCGGCCCCGGCGGCCTCGGAGTCGGAGCGGGACGCCTGCTTGCGCGCCCACTTGCGCAGGGCGCGGGGCGCCAGCGCGGCGACCAGGATCAGCAGGCCGATACCGCTGATGAGCAGCGCCTGGGTGCCCAGGCCGGTGGCGTTCACCGGGATCACGGTGTCCTGCGTGCTGATCGGCTCGCCCGCGGAGTTGTGCAGGCTCACGGTCAGCTCGGTGCGGCCGTTGACCCGGGCCGACAAGGGGACGTACACGGTGGTCTTGGCGCCGGGGTCGATCTCGAAGAAGTCCGTGTACGAGCCGATGCTCAACCGCTCGGAGTTCTCGGAGAACACCGACAGGCGCACGATGACGGCCTGGTCCTCCAGGTCGTTGGCCACCAGGACACCGGTGGTGCCCGTCTGGCTCGCCAGGGTGACCGGCTCGCCGGGGATGACGCGCACGTCGCCCATACGGTCCTGCACGGAGTCCAGGACGAGGGACCGGGTCGCACCCGCGAGGGCCTCCTCCTCCCGCCAGTACACGGACTCCAGGCGCAGGAGCGCGGGGCGGAACGGGTCGACGTCGTCCACCAGGACGCTGTTGAACAGGCGCACGTCGTTGTTGACGTCCTCGACCAGTCCCATATAGGTGGGGCTGAGCTCGTCCTCGGAGGCGCTGTCCGGGTAGTCCAGGTTGCGCCGGGTGTCCTCGCGCTCGTCCGCGTCGGCCGGCTCGATCTCGTCCAGCTTCTCCGGCGACAGCCACGGGAGGCCGTCGGAGGCGGCCAGCACGCCGTCGGCGAACTCCGGGCTGGGGTCCCAGCCCGGGTCCGGCGAGGCGACGACCACGCGGTCGCCGCCGGCGTTCTCGCCCGCGATCATCGCGGTCTCGGCGGCGAACCGCTGGAGCGCGAGCGCGGACTCGCCGGGCTCCCACGACGGCATGGACAGCACGTCGGTGAGCCCGGAGTCGGCCACCAGCGCGAACGGCTCCTCGACGGGCTCCTCCTCGGGAGCGGCCAGCGGGGCCTGCGCGGTCGGGGTCGTGGACATCCAGGACGCGGGCGGCATGGCGCCCTCGCCCAGCAGGAAGCGGGTGGCGCCCTGGGCGGCGTACAACTCGTAGACGGAGTCGTCCATCAACCCGCCGGGCGGCATCGCGAAGGCGCCGTCCGCCTCGAACGACAGGGCGCGCAGGACCGCCTCCTGCCCGATCCGGAGCGAGGCGGCGGCGTCGTCCCCCATGTCGTTGCGCATCAGGGCCCCCAGGTCGGCGCCGGCGTAGGGGGACGCCACGACCGTGTCGCGGGCGAGCACCGCGCGCGCCTCGCGCAGCCACACCTGGGCCGCCTCGTCGGGGCCGGCCCCGTGCCTGACCGGGTCGGCCTCCGCCGGCACGGCGAGGAGGTCCTCCAGGACCTCGTGGTCCTCCGCGGCCATCCGGTGGATGTCGTCGAGGGTGCCGGGGTCCACCGCCCAGGTGACCGGCACGCCCTCGGTGCGTTCGGGGCGGGGCTCCTCCTCGGCGCCGGGATCCTCCCCGCCTCCGTCGCCCTCGGCGCCGGGGTCCTCCTCGTCGCCCTCCCCGCCGTCCTCGGCGGCCTCCTCGCTGGGGACGGAGTCGGCGGTCTCCTCCGCGGTGGCCTCGTCCTCCTCCGACGGCGGCTCCTCGGGCTCCTCCCCGAGGCCGAGCAGCTCGACCAGGTCCTCCTCGCCGGCCGCGAAGTCCAGGGGGACCTGCGCACCGGACGAGAGGAGGCGGCCCAGCCTGCCCTCGGCGCGGACCGATTCGTGCAGCTCGCCGCTGAGGAAGGTGTCGTCGTCGGCCCGCTGGGGCCGGTCCATCAGCGGCCACACCCACGCGATGCCGACGGAGGGCACGTCGTCCCCTCCGGAGCCCGTGTAGGGGAGGAACGTGTACTGGGAGCCGATGACACCGCCGTCCCCGTCGACCGCCTCGACCACGAGCGGGTACACGCCGTAGGACGAGAGGTCCAGGTCCTCGACCGGGATGCTCAGCGAGTACTCCTCGGAGGCCTCGGGCGGCAGTGCGGAGGCGACCTCCTCGTCCGGGCCGGGAGCGTTGGGCTGCCAGCCGTCCCCCGAGGCGAACTCGTCCAGCTCGTCGCGGTTGGTGAACGGGTGCCGGGAGTACCTGACCCGGACCGTCACGTCGCGCACGCTGTCCGCGGTGGTGTTGGTCACCTCGCCCGCGATCCGCAGGGTGCTGTCCTCGCGGACCGCGTCCGGTGTGATGCGCTCGACGACGAGCGGCTCGACGGAGCCGTCGTCCTCGGGGTCCGCCAGCGCGGGTGAGTGCGCGGCCGGTATCGGGAGCAGCGCGGTGGTCATGGCCATGACCACCGTCGCGGAGGCAATTCGACGCAACGCTTGACCGGTTTCCTGATTCGGGTCCAGGTGGCCGTCCCGCCGGGGAACACGGTGAAGGGGCGGAGACGCTCGGGGTGCCCGCACGGCGCACACGGCGTACGCGGGTCGGGTGGGCGCGAGATGACCGCGGTCCTACCACTCCACCCGAAGATACCGTCTTCGCTGTCCGTCGGGTCGGGGGAGGACCACCGCGTGGTGCTCGGCGGAGGGGCCACTCTTTCATCAAACGGGTGCGCTCCACCAGAGCCGGGGCCGACCTGTGGACGACCCGGCCCGGCCGGGGGCCGCGGGACGATTCGCAGTTTGGACCGACGGCCGCCTAATCTGCGTGGTGTGCCGAACACAGAGTTTTCGAGTGAGAACGACGCCGACCAGCGGCCGGAGGCCGGGGCGGTCCCGGGACCGGGGTCGCTGAACGGTACCCGGCGCGCGGCGATCACCGCGCTGGCGGAGGCCGTGCAGCCGGTATCGGACGAGCTCGGCGCCCGTTTCGCGTCGCACGGACAGCAGCTCGCCCTCGTCGGCGGCCCGGTCCGCGACGCGCTCCTCGGCAGGCGCTCCAACGACGTCGACCTGACCACCGACGCGGTCCCCTCGCGCATCCTGGAGCTGGTGGACGGCTGGGCCGACTCCGTGTGGACGGTCGGCATCGAGTTCGGCACGGTGGGCCTGCGCAAGGGGGGCCACCAGCTGGAGATCACGACCTACCGCAGCGAGTCCTACTCGCCCAAGTCCCGCAAACCCGACGTGGCCTACGGCACGGACATCCACGACGACCTGTTCCGGCGCGACTTCACCGTCAACGCGATGGCCGTGCGCCTGCCGGAACTGGAGTTCGTGGACCCCTTCGGCGGGCTCGCCGACCTCGAGGCGGGCGTGCTGCGCACACCGGGCCGCCCGGAGGACTCCTTCAGCGACGACCCGCTGCGCATCATGCGCGCGGTGCGCTTCGCCGCGCAGCTCGGCTTCACGCTCGCGCCGGAGGTCGCCGAGGCGGCCCGCGGCATGGCCGACCGCCTGTCCATCGTCTCCGCCGAGCGGGTCCGGGACGAGCTGACCAAGCTCATGGTCAGCCCCGACCCGCGCCGCGGCATCGAGCTGATGGTGGACCTGGGCATCGCCGAGTACGTGCTCCCGGAGATCCCCGGGCTCCGCCTGGAGATCGACGAGCACCACCGGCACAAGGACGTGTACGAGCACTCGCTCACCGTCCTCGACCAGGCCCTCGACCTGGAGCGTTCCCGTGGCCACGAGCCCGACCTGGTGCTGCGCCTGGCCGCGCTGCTGCACGACGTCGGCAAGCCCAAGACGCGCGAGTTCGAGGGAGGGGGCCGGGTCACCTTCCACCACCACGAGGTGGTGGGGGCGTCGATGAGCCGCAAGCGGCTCACCGCCCTGCGCTTCCCCAAGGACGTCGTCTCCGACGTGTCCACGCTGGTCGGGCTGCACCTGCGCTTCCACGGCTACGGCAAGGGCGAGTGGACGGACTCCGCGGTGCGCCGCTACGCCCGCGACGCGGGATCCCAGCTGGAGCGGCTGCACATCCTCACCCGGGCCGACTGCACCACCCGCAACCGCCGCAAGGCGGCGGCGCTGTCGAAGGCCTACGACGACATCGAGCGGCGCATCGGGAAGCTGGCCGAGCAGGAGGAGCTGGACCGTATCCGCCCCGACCTCGACGGAAACGAGATCCAGGAGGTCCTGGGCCTCTCGCCGGGGCCCGTGGTCGGCAAGGCGTACCGCTTCATGCTGGAGCTGCGCCTGGAGAACGGGCCGATGGGCAAGGAGGAGGCGGCGGCGGAGCTGCGCGCCTGGGCGGCGGAACACCTCTAGGGGGTGTTCCGCGGGGATCAGCGGTGCGGCTTCACCGCGGTCACGGCCATCGCCATGCCGAACACCCGCAGAGGGGTGCCCTCCAGGCCGTCGGACAGGGACTGGAGCCCGCGGGTCCGGCGGTCGAACGGCGGCATCACGTAGTCGACGGCGCGCATGCTCAGCCCGACCGCGCGCAGCAGCCGGCCCATCTCCTGGGTGGTGAAGGAGCGCGCGTCCGACATGCGCTCGTGGAGCGGCCGGACCCAGGGCAGGAACGGCGCCGTCAGGGCGGACCTGCGCCTGCGCCCCCACAGCACCCCGTGGGTCTCGAACGGGAACCACCGGTTGGGCGTGGTGAGGGAGAGCGCCCCGCCGGGCTTGAGGACGCGGTGGATCTCCGCGAGGCTGCCCTCCACGTCCTCGATGTGCTCGACCACCTCGAACGCCGTGACCCGGTCGAAGGTGTGGGCGTCGAAGGCCAGCGAGTCGGCGGACATCTTGTGGAGGCCGATCCGGTCCTCGAACCCGGTGCCCGCGATCCTGGCGGCGAACGCGTCGAGGCGGCCGGGCTCGACGTCGATGGCGTCCACGCGCACGTAGCCCTGGGCGAGTTCGACGGTGTACGTGCCGTCCCCGCACCCCACGTCCAGCAACCGGTCGC
This sequence comes from Nocardiopsis sp. NPDC055824, assembly GCF_053616335.1. Lineage (NCBI taxonomy): Bacteria > Bacillati > Actinomycetota > Actinomycetes > Streptosporangiales > Nocardiopsidaceae > Nocardiopsis > Nocardiopsis sp. NPDC055824. The sequence goes on along the minus strand of NZ_JBSHDN010000111.1, from coordinate 4,399 downwards.
CGCGGACGGGCAGCTGCCGGGACACCGCCCCGATCCGCTTGGTCACCCCGCGCGCCCCGAAGGCGCCGGAGGGGTTCCCGGGGCCCAGCTCGCCGCCCATGGCGCACCATCCCTGTGTGTCGACAAGTCTTTTCCGGGACACTACAACACGTGACTCCGCCGTCACGGAAGGATCGGGCGGTGTGCGGCCGGGCCGGCCGGGGCGCCGTCCTCCCCGGCCGGGCCGGGGGGCCGTGCCGACCCGTCGATCCGTCGACTCGTCGCCATGTCGCCACGTCGACACGTGTGCGGTCCGGCGGACACGGCGGTCCCGGAGGCGGACCGGCCGGGGAGTGATCCCCGTCCTTGTCGTGCCGGGCGGCAGCGGGGGAGACTGGCGCGGTGACCATCACCACCTGGTACCTGGAGTCCACCGACCCCGCCGACCTGCGTCCCGCGCGGGAGCCCGGGGCGGACGTGACGTTCTCCCGGGCCGAGATCCCCAGCCCCGTGCTGAGCCGGTTCATGCACGGCGGTGAGGTCGGCGGCGACTGGGAGGCGGCCGACGGGCTCGGCCTCTCGGCCGAGCAGTGGCGGGCGTGGGTCGACCACCCGGGGCGCGAGACCTGGGTCCTGTACGAGGAGGACACCCCCGCGGGCTACGCGGAGCTGGACGCCCAGCCCGACGGGGCGGTGGAGATCGCCTACCTCGGACTCGTGCCCGGCTTCCTCGGCAGGGGTATGGGCGGGCACATGCTCACGCTGGCCCTCGAACGCGCCTGGGACCTGGCCGGGCGCTGGCCGGACCGGGACCCGACCCGGCGGGTGTGGCTGCACACCTGCTCCCTCGACGGGGAGCACGCGCTGGCCAACTACCTGGCCCGCGGCCTCCGCGTCTACGAGGAGACCACGGAGCACGGCTGACGGGGAGCCGGTCGCGCCGGGTCGGCACGTCGACAGGTCCTCCTGTCGACATGTCGTCGGAACGCCGGGGCGTGGTCCGCGGACGCTCTCGGCGGGCCAGGCGCCCGCGGACCCGGAACGGTCCGCGGAACACGCCCTACGCCGCCTCCCGCACGGCCTCCGGCCCCGGGACGCGGAAGCCGCGCACCACCCAGGCGGCGGCCGCCGCCGTGTAGGCGGTCGCCATGCCCGCGACCACCGGCACGCTGATCCCCGAGGGCGGGACCAGTGCGGCGGCCAGGGCCGCGCCCAGGACGAACGTCGCGTTGAAGAGCACGTCGTACACCGAGAACACCCGGCCCCGGAACGCGTCGTCGACATGTCGCTGGACCAGGGTGTCGACGGTGACCTTGACCCCCTGGGAGACGAAGCCGAGCACGAACGCGGCCACGGGGAACAGCGCGGCGGAGAACGGCAGGCCGAACACCACCAGGGCCGCGGCCGCCACCGCCAGCTGGAGGGCGATCCAGCTCCCGGCCGCCATTCGGGCCGTCGCCCAGGGAGTCGCCACGGCGCCCAGGAAGAACCCCGCCGCCAGGAGCCCGGCCGACACCGAGAAGCCGGCGAGCCCGGCCACGCCGCCGTCGGCGAACGCGTTGTTGTACAGGAGCAGCGTCAGCAGGGTCGAGACGCCGAACAGGACCCGGTGGACGCCGATGGTGGCGAGGGCGTCCCTCGGGGCGGGGCGCTCCCAGATGTGCCGTACCCCGGACGCCATGCCCCGCGCCACGCTGCGGACGGCGTCCGCGACCTCGGCGGGTTCGCGCTCCAGGTGCGGCCCCAGCTCCCGGCGGCCCAGGGTGAGGGAGACGAGCGCAGCGCCGGCGAAGCCGAGCGCGGCGACGAGGAGGATCAGCCCCGTCCCGAGCGCTGCCCCGCCGCCGACGAGGCCGACGGCCAGGCCCGCCCCGGTCCCGAGGGAGCTGGCCGCGGTGCCGCAGGTCGGCGTGACGGCGTTGGCCATCATCAGCTTCTCGCGGGGCACGACGTAGGGCAGGCCGGCGGAGAGCCCGGACAGGAAGAAGCGGTTGACGCTCAGCACCAGGAGCGCCGCGACGAAGAAGGCCGGCCCCTCGCCCCCGGACACCAGGAGGGCGCTCACGGCCGCGAGCGCGGCCTTGGCCAGGGAGGACAGGAGGAGGACCTGGCGGCGGGGCCACCGGTCGATGAGGACCCCGGCGAACGGCGCCACCACCGAGAACGGCAGGAGCAGGACGGCGAAGGCCGCCGCGACGGCGCCCGCGCTCGTGTGCTGCTCGGGGTTGAAGAAGACGAAGCCGGCCAGCCCGGCCTGGTAGATCCCGTCGGAGAACTGCGAGACCAGCCGGGTACCGAAGAGGCGGCGGAACCGCGGGCCCCGCAGGACCGCGCGCAGATCACCGAAGAAGGACACCGGACCAGGGTAGGGCGTGCCCGGGGCCGGGGCCCCGGGCAGCCGCCCCACACCGGTGGCTACTCGCCCGCGATGAAGCTCTCGACCTTGTCGTGGGCCTCGGCGTCGCTGTACTGGACGGGCGGGGACTTCATGAAGTAGGAGGAGGGCTCCAGGATCGGGCCGCCGATCCCGCGGTCCTTGGCGATCTTCGCGGCGCGGACGGCGTCGATGATGATGCCCGCGGAGTTGGGGGAGTCCCAGACCTCCAGCTTGTACTCCAGGTTGAGGGGGACGTCGCCGAACGCGCGCCCCTCCAGGCGGATGTACGCCCACTTGCGGTCGTCGAGCCACGGCACGTGGTCCGACGGGCCGATGTGCACGGAGCCGGCCTTGAGCTCGTGGGGGATCTGCGAGGTGACGGACTGCGTCTTGGAGATCTTCTTGGACTCCAGGCGCTCACGCTCCAACATGTTCTTGAAGTCCATGTTGCCGCCGAAGTTCAGCTGGTAGGTGCGGTCGACGATCACGCCCCGGTCCTCGAACAGCTTGGACAGCACCCGGTGGGTGATGGTCGCGCCGATCTGCGACTTGATGTCGTCGCCGATGATCGGGACGCCGGCCCGGGTGAACTTGTCGGCCCACTCGGGGTCGGAGGCGATGAACACCGGGAGGGCGTTGACGAAGGCGACGCCCGCGTCGATCGCGCACTGGGCGTAGAACTTCCCGGCCTCGTCGGAACCCACGGGGAGGTAGGAGACGAGGACGTCGGCCTTGGCGGCCTTGAGGGCCGCGACCACGTCGACGGCGTCCTCGGGGGACTCCTGGATGATCTCGCGGTAGTACTTGCCGAGGCCGTCGTAGGTGGGGCCGCGCATGACGGTGACGCCGGTCGGCGGCACGTCGCAGATCTTGATGGTGTTGTTCTCGCTGGCCGTGATGGCGTCGGCCAGGTCGTGCCCCACCTTCTTGGCGTCCACGTCGAAGGCGGCGACGAACTCGATGTCACTCACGTGGTACGGCCCGAACTGCACATGCATGAGGCCGGGCACCCGGGACTCGGGGTTGGCGTCCTTGTAGTAGTGAACGCCCTGCACGAGCGATGCCGCACAGTTGCCGACGCCCACGACGGCTACACGTACCGAACCCATTGGTCCTTGCTCCTTCTTCTCCGCGAACATGGATTCCACAGCGCACGGCGACGGCCCCGCGCCGGAGGCGGTCGGGTTCGTCGTCCTGCGTTCGTCTTCCGTATGTGGTCAGCAGCGAACACGGCGTTTCTGTTCCCCCGTGGGCGGCTGTCGACCGCCGGGGAGAGAACATGCATGTATGGCTGTTTTGTTCAGCTATGACTCTATCTCCGCCCGATCGGGGGACCGCATGGCGCACCGCCGACACGGCCGCCCGGCGGCGCCCGGACCCCCTCCGTCCAGCGGATATCCGGAGACACTGGGGGCAAAATCTCACACACTGCCCCCGACCTGCGCGAACGAGGTCCCCGAGCGGGGCGCGGACACGGTCCCTGCGCCTGCCGGCGTTCGGTTCCCGCGCCCTGAACAGGCGCGACGGGCGGTTTCGGACACAACATGGCCAGGTGTCCCATGGCGCGCGATACCCTCGCGCGTGGGTTGTGCTATACCGTTCCATCGCTCTAACGTGACCTTTGATTTGCGTGCGTAGCCGGTAGAGCCCTCGGACGGAGCCCCCGCCGCGGTGACGTCCCGTCGGCACAGAGCACCGACGAGCGGGCAGCGCTCCCGCAGGCCAACGATCAGGAGGATGAAGCGGCTAACGTCTTCGCGACCTGTTGAAAACCCCGAACCGCCTCTGTGCGTCCCTTTTATCAAGCCTTGAACGACCGGTGAGGAGGCGGACGCGGCCCCGCGGGGCCGATTCGCCCAGGTCGCCCGAGGAACAGGTCGCGGATCACCGATCCCCCAGGGGGACCGTCCCCCCGTTTCCACCAAGGAATCGTCAGGCCGACCGGCCGTGAGAGGCAATCGAGGACCACGTGAGTACCGAACGACGACGGAATGCCGACGGCGGCCGTCGCCGGGCCGATGGCCCGGGCGACGGTCCACGGGG
>NZ_JBSHDN010000110.1:0-21228 GCF_053616335.1 Nocardiopsis sp. NPDC055824 | reverse complement strand
GGGCACGGCCGGGGCCTCCCTCCGTCCGGGGCGGCCCCGGCCCGCGAGAGGACCTGCCGGCCCCTAGTTGCGGACCCGGTAGACGTCGTAGACGCCGTCCACGCCGCGGACGGCGCGGAGCACGCTGCCCAGGTGGGCGGGGTCGGCCATCTCGAACGTGAACCGGCTCTGGGCGACCCGGTCGCGGCTCGTCTGGACGGTCGCGGACAGGATGTTGACGTGCTGGTCGGACAGCACCCGCGTGATGTCGGAGAGCAGGCGGGACCGGTCCAGCGCCTCCACCTGCAACGCCACCAGGAACATCGAGTCCTCGGTGGGCGACCAGTCCACCTTGACCATGCGCTCGGTGTCCAGGGTCGCGGCGTTCACGCAGTCCTCGCGGTGCACGGACACGCCGTTCCCGCGGGTGACGAAACCGACGATCTCGTCGCCGGGGACCGGCGTACAGCACTTGGACAGGCGCGCCCACACGTCGGCGTCGCCCTCCACGACCACGCCGGGGTTGCCCGCCTGGCGCTGGCGCGGCGCCTTGGTGGGCAGGGACGACTCCGCGATGTCCTCGGTGTGGCTCTCCAGCCCGCCCAGCGAGTCGACGAGCTTGGCCACCACGCTCTGCGCGCTGACCTGGTGCTCGCCCACGGCCGCGTAGAGGGAGTCCACGTCCGGATAGCGCAGGTCGCCGGCCAGGGCGATGAGCGCCTCGCCGCTGAACAGGCGCTTGACCGGGAGCTCCTGCTTGCGCATCACCTTCGCGATCTCGTCCTTGCCCTGGTCGATCGCCGCCTCGCGGCGCTCCTTCGTGAACCAGTGCCGGATCTTGTTGCGGGCGCGCGCGCTCTTGACGAAGTTCAGCCAGTCCCGGCTGGGACCGGCGTCGGGCGTCTTGGAGGTGAGGATCTCCACGGTCTCGCCGTTGTGCAGCTCGTTCTCCAGCGGGACGAGGCGGCCGTTGATCCTGGCCCCGACCGTGCGGTGGCCGACCTCGGTGTGGACCGCGTAGGCGAAGTCGACGGCGGTGGCGCCCTGGGGCAGGGGGATGACGTCGCCGTCGGGGGTGAAGACGAACACCTCCTGCACCGACAGGTCGAACCGCAGCGACTCCAGGAACTCGCCCGGGTCCTTGGTCTCCTGCTGCCAGTCGATGAGCTGGCGCAGCCACTGCATGTCCGTGCTGCCCTTGGGCCTGGCCTCGGGGCCGCTGTTGCGGTCCTCCTTGTACTTCCAGTGCGCGGCGATTCCGTACTCGGCACGGCGGTGCATCGCCCTGGTGCGGATCTGGAGTTCGACCGGGTTGCCCGAGGGCCCTATCACCGTCGTGTGCAGCGACTGGTACATGTTGAACTTGGGCATCGCGATGTAGTCCTTGAACCGCCCGGGCACGGGGTTCCACCGCGCGTGAATGGTCCCGAGGGCCGCGTAGCAGTCGCGGACGCTGTCCACCAGGACCCGCACGGCGATGAGGTCGTAGATCTCGTCGAAGCCGCAGTTGCGGGCGATCATCTTCTGGTAGATCGAGTAGTAGTGCTTGGGGCGCCCGCGCACGGTCGCCTTGAGCTTGGACTCGCGCAGGTCGCCCGAGACCGCCTCGATGACCTCCTGGAGGTAGACGTCGCGCCGGGGGGCGCGCTCGGACACCAGGCGGGCGATCTCGTCGAAGCGCTTGGGGTAGAGGGTGGCGAACGCCAGGTCCTCCAGCTCCCACTTGATGGTGTTCATGCCCAGCCGGTGGGCCAGCGGGGCGAAGATCTCCAGGGTCTCGCGGGCCTTCTTCTCCCTCTTCGCCTTGGACGGCAGGTAGCGCAGGGTGCGCATGTTGTGCAGCCGGTCGCACAGCTTGATGACCAGGACGCGGATGTCGCGGGCCATCGCCACGACCATCTTGCGCACCGTCTCGGCCTGGGTGGCCTCGCCGTACTTGACCTTGTCGAGCTTGGTGACGCCGTCGACGAGCTCGGCGATCTCGTCGCCGAAGTCGGCGCGCAGCTCGTCCAGCGAGTAGTCGGTGTCCTCGACGGTGTCGTGCAGCAGCGCGGCGGCGAGGGTGGCCTCCTGCATCCCCAGCTCGGCGAGGATCGTGGCGACCGCGAGCGGGTGGGTGATGTAGGGGTCGCCGCTCTTGCGCTTCTGCTCGCGGTGGTGGTGGGCCGCCACCTCGTAGGCGCGCTCGATCAGCCGCACGTCCACCTTGGGATGGGTGGCCCGCACGGTCTTGATCAGTGGTTCGAGCACCGGGTTCATCGTCACTCCCCGCTGGGCGCCGAGTCGGGCGAGCCTTCTGCGTACTCGCACGGTGGAGGGCGTCGCGGAGGGCGCCGGATGCCTCGGCGTCCCCTCCCCGTAGACGTCGGAGGGCGCCGCTCCGTTCGCGGCGCCCTCCGGACGGCCCTCCTGTGGTCCTGCGTCCGCGGACGGCACACCGGTGCCGTCCGCGTGCCCTCCCGGCACGGCGGGCCGCCGCGGCTCGCTCGCGGATACCGCCCCGGTCGAAACCACTTCGCTTGGCATGCCTACCTCCCGCGGATTCGCCCGGGGGCGCGGGCGCCGTCAGCGCCGCCCGGCTCCACCGGTGCACGTGCGTGTCATCAGGGCCAGTCGTGACATGGTCGCCGCGGTACCTCTCCCACCAGTCTAGTGTTCGGCCCCCGACCCCACCCCACCAGGTACGACAACGGGTGACCCGGGTCACCAAACGCGTCACATCCCGTGGTGGAGTACGTCAACGGTGACGAACCGCCGCGCATTCCCGCGGCGGCGGCGCCTGGCTCGGCGCGGCTCGGGGTCAGGCCGAGAGGAGGGCGTGCAGCTCCACGTCGGGCAACTTCTCGCGGCCGTGGAGCGCTGAGAGCTCCATCAGGACGGAGAATCCCACGACCGTACCACCCGCCTTGCGGACCAGGTCCACCGCGGCCCTGCCGGTGCCCCCGGTCGCGAGGACGTCGTCGACGATGAGCACGCGGCTGCCCGGGACGATCGCGTCGGCGTGGATCTCGACGGTCGCGGTCCCGTACTCCAGATCATAGGACTGGTCGATGGTCCGCGCGGGCAGTTTCCCCGCTTTGCGGGCGGGGACGAAGCCCGCGCCCAGCTCCATGGCGACCGGCGCCCCGAAGATGAAGCCGCGCGCCTCCAGCCCGACCACGTGGTCCACCCCGAGCCCGCGGTAGGGCGCGCAGAGGCCGTCCACGGCGGCCGCGAAGGCCTCCCGGTGGTTGAGCAGCGGCGTGATGTCCTTGAACAGGATGCCGGCGTGCGGGAAGTCCGGGATGTCGCGGATCTGCGCCTCGATGAGCTCCGTGCTCGGGGCGCCGTCCGCGGTCGCGGTGTCGTGGGGCATGTTCGGTGGAACCTTCTGCTGTGGTGTCGGGGCGGTCGCGTCCGGGCCGGACACGGCGGTACCGGCCCCGGAGGGGGGCCGGTACCGAAGTCTGTGGACCCGCCGGGGCCCGGGGGCCTCAGCCCTTGGGCTTGTCGTCGTCGCCGAAGTCGGGACGGTCCTCGACCGGGGTGTCGTCCACGGCGGGGGTGATGACCTCGCCCACACCGGCCTTGAGCATGCGGATCCGCGTGCCGGGGGCGATCTCCAGCAGGACGTCCTGCTCGTGGATCTCGACGATGGTCGCGAAGATGCCAGCCTTGGTCATCACCTCGACGCCCGGGGCCAGCGCGCTCTGCATCTGCGCCTCCTGCTGGCGGCGCTTCTGGTTCGGGCGCCAGAACAGCAGCCAGAAGACCAGGATGATCATCAGGAACGGGAAGAGCATGCCGAGAAGCCCGCCCGTGGGCTCTGCTGCGTCGGCGAGATGGTAAAGGCCCTGCACGGGGGCGTCCTTCCTGACGTTTCGTCATGTGGTCCGCGGGTGCCGGTGGGGCACTCCGGCGGCCACCTTCTTCGTGTCGCCCGAACCCGGAACGATCCGGACCACACCCGGCACGTACAACGCGCGGGGCGGCCGAGTCGTTCCGCCGGTGTCGGACAACACGTACGGAGCCCTGCCCCGTATCGGCTGATTCGTCCAAAGTTTACGTGGCGCCGGTCACCGATCCCCCACCGCCGGAGATCGGAGTGTTAACGGTTCAGCCCCGTTTCACACACGCGGGACCCATTGTGCCCGGTGCGACGCCCCCTGTCAGCCCGCCCGGTCAGGAGGCGCCGCGGACCGTCCGGTCAGGGCGTCGTCCCGGAGGCACCGCCCCCGGCGCCGGCCCCCGCGGCGGTGCCGGGCGCGGAGGCCCCGGCGGACGCGGGACCGGCGGACCCCGCGCCGAACGCGGCGTCCGGCGGCGGGGTGAGGCCCATGTGCGCCCAGGCCTGCGGCGTGGCCACCCGGCCGCGCGGGGTGCGCGCCAGGAAGCCGGACCGGACGAGGAACGGCTCGGCGACGACCTCCACGGTCTCCGCCTCCTCCCCCACCGACACCGCGAGCGTGGACAGGCCGACGGGGCCCCCGCGGAAGCGGTGCATGAGGACGTCGAGGATGGCGCGGTCCAGCCGGTCCAGGCCGAGGCCGTCGACCTCGTACAGCTCGAGCGCGGCACGGGCGGTCCGCAGCGACAGCTGCCCGTCCCCCCGGACCTCGGCGTAGTCGCGCACCCGGCGCAGCAGCCGGTTGGCGATACGGGGCGTCCCGCGCGAGCGCCCGGCGATCTCCCGGGCCGCGTCCTCCGCGAGGGGCGCCCCGAGCAGACCCGCCGAGCGGTGCAGGATCAGCTCCAGCTCGTCCGGGGAGTAGAAGTCCATGTGCGCGGTGAAACCGAACCGGTCGCGCAGCGGGGCGGGCAGCATGCCCGCCCGGGTGGTGGCCCCGACCAGGGTGAACGGGGCGATCTCCAGGGGGATGGCGGTCGCGCCGGGGCCCTTGCCGACCACGACGTCGACCCGGTAGTCCTCCATCGCGACGTAGAGCATCTCCTCGGCGGGCCGGGCCATCCGGTGGATCTCGTCCAGGAACAGCACCTCGCCCTCCTGGAGGGTGGAGAGGACGGCCGCCAGGTCGCCGGAGCGCTCGATGGCCGGGCCCGACGTGATGCGCAGCGGGGCGCCCATCTCGGCGGCGATGATCATGGCCAGGGTGGTCTTGCCCAGGCCGGGGCCCCCGGACATGAGGATGTGGTCCGGGGCCCGGTTGCGCCTCCGGGCGCTGTCGAGCACCAGGGAGAGCTGCTCGCGCACCCGCTCCTGCCCGACGAACTCGTCCAGGGCGCGGGGGCGCAGGGCGCCCTCGACCTGGCGGTCGTCGAGGCTGGCGTCGGAGGAGACCGCCTCGCGCTCGTACGGGGCGGCCCCGTGGGCCTCGCCGGACTCGTACGGTTCGTGCATGGGGTGCCTTCCTCCTAGGCGCGGCTGAGCCTGCGCAGGGCGGTGCGCAGCAGGACGGCGACGTCGGTGCTCGCGGACTCGGCGGTGACGGCGGCCGCGGCGGCCTCGGCGTCCTTGGCCGACCAGCCGAGGTTGACGAGGCCGGAGACGACCTGCGCGCGCCGGGCGGCGTCGGACGCCCCCGCCGGGGCCCCCTCCGCGGGGGGCAGCGTGCCGTCGGTGAGGACGGGCGACTCCAGCTTGCCCGCCAGCTCCAGGACGATGCGCTGCGCGCCCTTCCTCCCGATGCCCGGCACACGGGTCAGGGCAGCGGTGTCCTCGGTCGCCACGGCCTGGCGCAGGCCGGCCGGGCTGTGGACGGAGAGGATCGCCAGGGCCAGTCGCGGTCCGACCCCGGACGCGGTCTGCAACTGCTCGAACAGGTGCCTCTCGTCGTCGTCGGCGAACCCGAACAGGGTCAGGGAGTCCTCGCGGACGATGAGGCTGGTGGACACGGTGCCGGTCTCGCCGACGTGGAGCCGGGACAGGGCGGAGGGGGTGCACTGGACGGTCATGCCGACCCCGCCGACGTCGATCACGGCGCTGCCGGCGCCGCGTGCGGCCACCCGGCCGGTGAGGAACGCGATCATCTCGTGCGGGCACCGGGGGCGGTGCCCTTCTCCTTCCTGGGGGCGGGGAGCTAGCGGCCGCGGGTGCGGCGGGCGAGTTCCACCTTGCGGGCGAAGTCCTGTGCGGCCTGGGCGACCCGGGCCTGCGCCCCGCCGCGCCAGATGTGGCAGATGGCGAGGGCGACGGCGTCCGCCGCGTCCGCGGGCCTGGGAGGACCGTCGAGTCCGAGGATACGCGCCACCATGGTGCCGACCTGCGCCTTGTCGGCGCGGCCGCTGCCGGTGATGGCGGCCTTGGCCTCGCTCGGTGTGTGCAGGGCGACGGGCAGGCCCCGGCGCGCGGCGCACACCAGGGCGATGCCGCTGGCCTGGGCCGTGCCCATGACCGTGCTGAGGTTGTGCTGGGCGAAGACCCGTTCGACGGCGACCGCGTCGGGCCGGAACCGGTCCAGCCACTCCTCGATCCCGCGCTCGATGCCGACGAGCCTCTGGGGCAGCTCGGTGTCGGGGCTGGTGCGGACGGCGTCGGCCCCGAGGAGGGTGAGCGGCTTGCCGATGGCCCCCTCGACGACACCGACCCCGCACCGGGTCAACCCCGGGTCGATCCCCAACACTCGCACTCCGCCCACCCTCGCCCGTCTTCGCGCATGTCCTCGAACGTCCGTTCGCACCATGCTAGCGGTGGGCGCCGACCCCCGCCGTCCGTCCGCCCGGGCGTGTCGCCTCCCCCGCCTGACCGGCACGCCCCGCGCGATCCCCCTGCGGATCAGGCGGTCCGGTCCCGTTCGAGGCCGGCCGCGATGCCGTCGACGATCATGAGCAGGCCGTCCTCGAAGGCTTCGTCCCCACCGGGGTCCCCTCCTCCGGCGAGCGCCGCGGCCAGGGTGGGCGTCGCTCCGGTCAGCGCGGCCCGCGCCTCCTCGGGAAGGTCCTCGGGAGGCGTCTCCCCCGCGTCGGCGTGGCGCTGCGCGTCGGCCTGCTGCTGGAGGACCGAGCCCACCACGTAGTGGTCGACGAGGACCGCGGCGCGAACGGCGCGCACGGGACCGAAGCCGAAGCCGACCAGGACGGCGAGTTCGGCGTCGAAGGCGGCGAGGGTGGCCGCCCCCGCGCGGCTGCCCGCCACGACCCGGGCCGCGTCGCGGTGGGACGACAGCGCGGCCCGGTGTTCCCGGGCCCGGCGCAGCGACCAGGAACGCCAGTCCTCCCCGGGGCCCGGGGGGCTCTGGGGCGGGCGCAGGTGCTCGGCCATCCTGTCGAGGAGCTCCCGCTTGTCGCGGAAGTGCCAGTAGAGCGCCGGCGACTTCACGCCCAGGCGCTCGGCCAGCCGCCGGACGGTCAACCGGTCCAGCCCCTCGTCGTCGAGCAGTCCCAGTGCCGCCTCGACGATCGTCCGCCGGTCCACCCTCACACCGCCCTCTGTCCCGTGTCTCCGGAACAGGGAGCTTATCACCGCTAAGGTAGCTTAGCGGTGATAAGGACTTACCAACGCTAAGGAGACAGGCATGGCACCCCCCGCCGACCGCTTCACCCGCGCACTCCTCGCCTGCGGCGCCGCCGCCCCCCTGTTCGTCCCGGTGCTCCTCGCCGAGGGGGCGTACCGCCCGGACTACGAGCCGCTCCACCGGTTCGGCAGCGAACTCGCCCTCGGGGAGAGGGGCTGGATACAGACGGCCAACTTCATCGCCACCGGCCTCCTCCTGCTGACCTTCTCCGTCGGCGTGCGCAGGGCGGCGCCCACCGGCCGGAGCTCGTTCGCGCTGCCGGCCCTGACCGCCCTGGCCGGGGCGTGCCTGGTCGTCGCCGGCGTGTTCCCGACCGACCCCGTGGGGGTCGGGACGGCGGGCGCGACCACCCCGGCCGGGACGGTCCACGCGGTCAACGTGCTGCCCTTCCACGCCGCCCTCACCGCGGCGCCCCTGGCGATGGCGTGGCGCCTGGCCGCAGAGCCGGGACGGCGGGCGTGGGTGGCGTACTGCTGCGCCGCGGGCGCCCTCGTCCCGCCGCTCTTCGCGGCCTTCATGGCTTCCGCCGAGCACGGCTTCCACGGCCTGGGACAGCGGGTCGTCCTGACGGTCGGACTGACCTGGTTCGCGGCCGCGGCATGGCTGCTCCTGCGCTCGACCGCCCGGAAGGACCCGGCCCCGGACGCGGGAGGTGGAAAAGGGGTGGACGGGGGTCGGACTGCGTGCTAAGTTCATCTCAGTCAGAGAAAAACTCAGGTTGAGAATAACGAGGACCCGCACGTGACCGAGGACAGGACGCCCCAGCACGACGAGCCGGAGAGCAGGTTCCTCTCCGGCTACGACCCCCACGCCTTCGCCCCCGCCGCGGTCACCGTCGACGTCGTCGCCCTCACGATCCGTCCGGAGGCCGGGACCGGGGAGACCGGGGCCCGGCGGACGGGGACCCCCCACGTACTGCTCACACGGCGCGCCGCCCACCCGCAGCGCGGCCGGTGGGCGCTGCCCGGCGGGTTCGTCCGCGCGGAGGACGGGCCGGACGGCCCCGCCGACCCCGACCTGCCCGACGCCGCCCTGCGCGTGCTGTCGGAGAAGACCCGGCTCCCCACCGAGCTGCACCTGGAGCAGCTGGGCACCTACGGGGCGCGGGGGCGCGACCCCCGCATGCGCGTGTTCTCGGTCGCCCACATGCTCCTGGCCCCCGACCTGCCCGACCCCCACAGCGGCAGGGACACCGAGGAGGCCGCCTGGGTCCCGTGGAGCGAGCTCGGGCACGGCGAGGGCTCCCGGGCCGGCCGCGACCTCGCGTTCGACCACGGGCGGATCCTCGCCGACGCGGTCGAACGCGCCCGCTCCAAGCTGGAGTACACCGCCCTGGCCACCGCGTTCCTGCCGTCCGCCTTCACCATCACGGCACTGCGGGAGGTGTACCAGGCGGTGTGGGGGCGCACCCTGCACGCCGCCAACTTCCACCGCAAGATCCTCGCCACCCCCGGGTTCGTGGAGGACACCGGGGAACTCGCCGAGCACGGCGGCTCCGGAGGCGGGCGCCGTGCCCGCCTGTACCGGGCCGGCGGCGCCGCGCTCCTGCACCCGCCCCTGCTGAGGAGCACCCAGTGACCGGGGCGGTCCGACCGCGCCGGGACCCGCCCCGGCGCCGCCCCACCGTCCCCGCTCCGGGGGCCGCGCGCCACGTACGGGAAGGGAGGGACCAATGAGCACGGAACAGCACGACACCGCGGCGTTCGACACGGCCCTGCGCACGGTCTCCATGGCCGAGGACCCCGCCGCGCTGTTCGGCCCCGTGCCGGTCGGCGGCGGAGCCGTCCCCCCGGCCGCCACCGCCGAGTACCGCCGCCTGGCCCGCCTGGTCCACCCCGACCCGGCGCCCGGGAGCCGTCGCGCGGAGGCCTCGGAGGCCTTCACCCGGCTCACACGGCTGTGGGCCCTGTACCGGGAGATGGCCGCCGGGGACCTGCGCTTCGACGACCTCACCCTCGCCACCCGGACGCGCGCCTACCGCGTCGCGGCGGGACGCCTGGCCCGGGGCGACGTCGCCGACCTGCACCCGGTCCGCTACCGCGACGGGGAGTGGCACGACGCCGTGCTCAAGCTCCCCCGGTCCCCCCGCGACAACGACCTGATGGAGGCCGAGGCGACCGCCCTGCGCCGCATGCGCGAGAAGGGCCACGAGCACTACCGGGCGTTCGTCCCCGAGCTGGTGGACTCGTTCAAGCACCGCGACTCCGCGACCGGGGTGGAGCGGCGCGCGAACGTGCTGGGGCGGCTGCACGGCTTCCACACCCTCGCCGACGTGCGCCGGGCCCACCCCGACGGGGTCGACCCCCGCGACGCGGCGTGGATGTGGCGCCGCCTGCTGGTGGCCGTCGGCAACGCGGCGCGGGCAGGGGTCGTGCACGGCGCGGTCGTGCCGGAGCACGTGCTGGTCCACCCCGCCGAGCACGGGCTGGTGCTGGTCGACTGGTGCTACTCGGTGACCTCGCACGCCTCGCGCACCGCACCGCACGTCCCGGCCGTGGTGCCGGGCCGCGAGGACTTCTACCCGCCCGAGGTGGCCGCGCGACGCCCGGCCCTGGCGCAGACCGACATCCACATGGCCACCCGGTGCGTCGAGTTCGTCACCGGGGGGCGCCTGCCCCGGGAACTGCGCTCCTTCGCGCGCGGATGCACCCTGCCGGCGCCCGAGCGGCGGCCCCGCGACGGGTTCGCCCTGCTCTGCGAACTCGACGACGTGCTGGAGCGCGTCTTCGGCCCGCGCCGGTTCCGCCCGTTCCACATGCCGGAACCCTCCCCACCCACCGCCCCCGCCCGCTAGGGCACCGACCCCGCGGCCCCTCCCGGCCGCCCCCGTCCCCTCAGAAGGAGACCCACCCATGGGAAACAGCAACTGGTCCACCGACGCCTACCACGCGCGCCAGGCGTACAACTCCTCCGTCGGGTCCAGCAGCTTCGGCTACACCGACGACGTGCTCGCCTCCACCCCCCGCAGCAAGTGGAAGACCCACCCGAGCCTGGACCCCCGGGACGTCGGCGTCCGGGAGAGCCGCGACTCCGACGAGCACCCCAACTCGCTCGCCATCTCCGTGCTGTTCGACGTCACCGGCTCCATGGGCACCGTGCCCCGCGTCCTCCAGACCAAGCTGCCCGACCTGTTCGGACTCCTGCTGCGCAAGGGGTACGTGGAGGACCCGCAGATCCTGTTCGGCGGGATCGGCGACGCCACCTGCGACCGGGCGCCGCTCCAGGTCGGCCAGTTCGAGTCGGGGAACGAGCTGGAGGACGACCTCGGCAACATCCTGCTGGAGGGCGGAGGGGGCGGCCAGGCCACCGAGTCCTACGAGCTGGCCATGTACTTCATGGCGCGGCACACCGCGATGGACTGCCTGGAGAAGCGCGGACGGCGCGGCTACCTGTTCGTCATCGGCGACGAGATGGCCTACGGGTCGGTCAAGGCGCGCGAGGTGCGCGAGGTGATCGGCGACGACGTCACCGAGAACATCCCGTTCCCGCAGATCCTCGCCGAGCTGCGGCGCAGCTTCGAGGTCTTCTTCATCATGCCCACGGGCAGCCACTACTACGGCGACCCGAAGGTCAGGGGGTTCTGGGACACCCACCTGGGCCAGAACGTCATCTACCTGGACGACCTCGAAGCGGTGTCGGAGACCATCGCGGTCACCGTCGGGCTGGCCGAGGAGGCCATCGACCTGGAGGAGGGGCTCTCGGACCTGGCCGAGGCCGGGTCGGACGCCGGAGAGGCGGTCGGCAAGGCACTGCGCCCCCTGTCCTCCGCGCGCGGCTCGGTGGTGGTCGCACCGGCCCCGGGCGGCCTCCCCGCGGGGGCCGACGAGGGCGGGGTGGGCCGGCTGTGACGGGCACTCCTCCGCGGTGGTCCGACGGGAACGCGGTCGTCGTCGACCTGGGGTTCGGCGACGCGGGCAAGGGCGTGACGGTGGACCTGCTGTGCGCGCGGCGGCGCTTCGGCGCCGTCGTGCGCGCCAACGGGGGCGCGCAGGCGGCGCACAACGTCGTCGCCCCCGACGGCCGGCACCACACGTTCGCGCAGTTCGGGGCGGGAACCCTCGCCCCGGGCGGGCCGGTCCCCACCCACCTGTCACGGCTCGTGGTCGTGGACCCCTTCGCGCTGGCCGCCGAGGCCCGGCACCTCGCGGAGCTCGGGGTCCCCGATCCGTTCTCGCTGGTCACGGTCGACCGCCGGGCGCTGGTCAGCACGCCCTGGCACCAGGAGGCGAACCGGGTGCGGGAGCGGGCGCGCGGCGCCGGCCGCCACGGCTCCTGCGGGATGGGCGTGGGCGAGGCCATGGCCTACGCCCTGGCCCGCCCGGAGGACGCGCCGACCGCCGGCGACTGCGACCGCCCCGAGCGGCTGCGCCGCAAGCTGCGCCGCCTGGCCGACCACCTCGACGCGGTGCGGAGGGAGGCCGCCCGCTCGGGCGGTGCTCCGCGGGAGGCCGGTCCGGTGCCGGACGTCGAGGAGTGCGTGTCCGCGTACCTGGCGTTCGCGCGGCGGGTGCGGCTGGTGGACGAGGAGTACCTGCCCGGCCTGCTGGCCCGCTCCCCCGTGGTGTTCGAGGGGGCCCAGGGCGTGCTCCTCGACGAGTGGCACGGGTTCCACCCCTACACCACCTGGTCGACCACGACCACCGCGAACCCGCTCGCCCTGCTGGCCGAGGCCGGGCGGCCGGGTGACGCCCGCCGGATCGGCGTGGTGCGCACCTTCACCACCCGGCACGGCGCCGGACCGCTGGTGGCGGAGGACCCCGCGCTGGGCGAGCGGCTCGTGGAGCGGCACAACGGCACACACCCCTGGCAGGGGCCGTTCCGGGTGGGCCACCTCGACCTCGTGGCGCACCGGTACGCGCTCGCGGCCACCGGCGGGGTGGACTCGCTGGTGGTCACGCACGCCGACGCCCCCGCCCGTGCCGGCGGCCGGCTGCGCTGGTGCACCGCCTACACGGGCCCGGACGGGGCCCCGCTGGAGATCGCCCCCGGCGACGCGCCCGCGCCTAACCACCCCGCCCTCCGGGAGCCCGGCGGGCGCCGCGGGGGTCCCGCGGACGCCACCCGCGCCGCGGAGCGCCTGGCACGGCAGGAGCGGCTCACCCGGGCCCTGGAGTCCGCCGACCCGGTCCTCTCCGCCGCCCCCGCCGCACCGGAGGCGCTCGCCGAGGCGCTGGGCCCTCCGCTGGAGGCGGTGTTCTCCGGCCCCACCCGGGCCGACGCCCTCGTCCCGTCGGGCGTCTGACCGGCCTCCCCGCGGGGCCGGGGCGGACCGGCGTCCGGACCCCGCCCGGACGGCGGCGCCGGTCGGGGCGGGACCGGATCCGGCGGTAGGCGCCGCACGGGGTCCGGGGCGCCGGCCGCCGCGCCTCAGACCACGGTCAGGTGGTAGGTGGTGTCCACCCGGAAGCCCCGGCCGCTGTCCGCCCGGATCTCCAGCACGTACCCTCCGGGGCTCAGGGGGGCGACCGCTCCCCACAGCCCCCAGCTGTGCCTGCGGACCCACAGCGGGCTGCGGAACACCCCCTGGAACTCCTCCAGCGGCAGGGGCACGCCGTTGAGGTGCGCCTCGGCCCTCGCGACCGGGATGGCCGCCGGCTCCGGGGAGTACTCGAAGGTGTGCTGCCGGTTGAGCACCGGGAAGAACAGGGGGCGCCCCGAGGGCACCTCGCACCGGCGCACGACCCTGCCCCCGTAGGTGCCGGCGAGGAACCACAGGTCCTCCGGCTGGTTGAGCGCGGCGTGCCGGCCGGTGGCGTCCCTGACGGGATCGCACCCCTCCGGCGCGGACCACACCCACTTCCACCAGCGGGCCGAGAGCGCGACGCCCTCGCGGGCCCCGATCCGCCACGTCCCGCCGTCCGGCACGACCTCGCTCATGACGACCCCTCTCCCCTGCCCGACCGCCCACCACGGACGCCTTCTCTGCGTGGATCGTACAGATATCAGTGGTTTCCTCAGCGCGCGGGCACACGCGTGGGACGTGTCGCGACGGCGGTCACGGACGGACCCGGGTTAGCGTTGCGCCGTGACTTCCATCTCCGATCCCCGGGTCCGCGACTTCCTGCTCGAAGGCACCCGCACGGGCAAGCTCGCCTACGTCGCCGCCGACGGCCGCCCCCTGGCGGCGCCGGTGTGGTTCACCGTCGAGGGCGACGAGCTCGTCTTCAACACCGGCAGGGAGACCGCGAAGGGGCGGGCCATCGCCCGCGACCCGCGGGTGACGCTGGTCGTGGACCTGGAGGAGGCGCCGTTCGGCTTCGTCCAGGTCCAGGGCGAGGCCGCCGTGTCCGAGGACCCCGGCGAACTCGTCCGGACCGCGACGGTGATCGCACGGCGCTACATGGGGCCCGACCAGGCGGAGGAGTTCGGCCGGCGCAACGGCACCCCGGGCGAACTCGTGGTGCGCGTGCGCCCCACGAAGGTGCTCGCCGCCTTCGACATGACCGGCTGAGGGCCGGGGGCCCGCTCAGCCGACCGCGTGGGCGGCGAAGGCCTCCGCCCCCGCGGTGAGGGGCCCGCGCCTGCTGATCAGCGCCACGTCCAGGTGACCGGTGGGGACCAGGTCCAGGACCAGCGCGCCCGCCCTCTCGGCGAGGTCGCGCCAGGCGTCGGTCACCACGGCCAGTCCCGAGCCGGCCAGGACCAGCGGCAGGACGGAGAGGCGGTCCTCCGTCTCCACGGCGATGTGGGCCTCCAGCCCGTCGGCGACCAGGTCGTCGACGAACCGGCGCATTCCCGACCCCTGCTGGCCCACGATCAGCCTCCGGCCCGCCAGCCGCTCGGCGGGCACGGGCTCCCCCTCGCGGAAGGGGCCGTCCCGCGGGGCCAGGAGCACGAAGGCCTGCCGGACCAGCGGGCGCACGCGGACCCCGGCCTCGGGAAGCGGTCCCGCCGTGGCCACCACGCCGAGCTCGCACGCCCCGGTCCGGACCATGTCGACCGCGTCGCGCGCGGTCAGGGCCACCCTGACCGATACCGACATCTCCGGGTGCAGCGCCGTGAACCCCGAGACCAGGCCGGTCAGCGGCTGGATCGCCTGGGTGGGCAGGGTCGCCACGTCCACCCTGCCGCGCCTCAGCCCCTGGGCCGCCTCGACGGCGGAGCGGGCCAGGTCCAGGCCGCGCACGGCCTCGCGGGCCGGTCCGACCAGCGCGTGCCCGGCCCCGGTCAGGACGACCCTGCGGCCGATCCGGTGGAAGAGGTCGCTGCCCAGGTCCCGCTCCAGCGACCGGAGCGCCTGGGAGAGCGAGGGCTGGGCCAGGTGGAGGGCGGTGGCCGCGCGGTTCACGCCGCCGTGGTCGACCACGGCCAGGAAGTACTCCAACTGCCGGACGTCCACAGCGAACTCCCGTCTCCTTATAGGCCTGGCCTATCAAAGGTATCGGCAGACGGTCTTGGACGCGCGCCCCTGCGGCTGCTGGGATCGGTGCAGGAACGAGCCGCCGTCCGCCGGGCTCCCGCGCACGCCGCGGGACCCGCGTGCCCCCGGGCCCACAGCTCCCCTCCGCCGGGTGCCCCGCGCCCCCGCCGGGCACACCGGCCCTCACCCACGGGAGACGACATGAAGCACTACCGCATCGCCACGATCCCCGGCGACGGGATCGGCAAGGAGGTCCTGCCCGCCGCCCGCGCCGTCCTGGACCGGGTCGGCCGCCACCACGGCCTCTCGCTGTCCTACGACGAGTTCGACTGGTCCTGCGAGCGCTACCTGGCCGAGGGCTCGATGATGCCCGAGGACGGCCTCGACCGGATCAGGCACCACGACTCCGTACTGCTGGGCGCCGTGGGCCGGCCCGGGGTGCCCGACCACGTCTCGCTGTGGGGACTGCTCATCCCCATTCGGCGGGGGTTCCGGCAGTACGTCAACCTGCGCCCGATCACCGTCCTGGAGGGGGTGCCGAGCCCGGTCTCCCGGGCGCTCCCCGGAGAGGTCGACCTCGTGGTCGTGCGCGAGAACAACGAGGGCGAGTACTCGCAGGTCGGCGGGCGTATTTTCGAGGGGACCCCGGAGGAGGCGGTCGTCCAGGAGTCGGTGTTCACCCGCAGGGGCGTCGAACGGGTGCTGGAGTACGCCTTCGACCTGGCCGGCCGGCGCGGCGGACGGCTGACCTCCGCCACCAAGTCCAACGGGATCGTGCACACCATGCCGTTCTGGGACGAACTGGTGGCGGAGCGCGCGGCCGAGCACCCGGACGTGTCGTGGGACCAGGAGCACATCGACGCCCTGGCCGCCAAGATCGTCCTGGACCCGGCCCGGTTCGACGTGATCGTCGGCTCCAACCTGTTCGGGGACATCCTCAGCGACCTCGCCGCCGCGGTCGCGGGCGGTATCGGGGTGGCCCCGTCCGCGAACCTCAACCCGGAGCGCGAGTTCCCGTCGATGTTCGAGCCGGTGCACGGGTCGGCCCCCGACATCGCGGGCCGGGGGCTGGCCAACCCGCTCGGCGCGATCTGGTCGGCGTCGATGATGCTCGACCACCTGGGCCACGCCGAGGCGGGCGCGCAGGTGATGGACGCGGTCCGGGGCGTCCTGGCGTCCTCGCCGGTGCGCACGGCCGACCTGGGCGGGACCGCGGGCACGGACGAGTTCACGGGCGAGGTGCTCAGCCGCCTCCCCTGAGCCCGCCCGGAACCGGGGCCCCGCCCGCGCCGGTCGGTCCCCGTGGCGGGGCCCTCCGTGGAGCGGGGGCGCCGGTGCGGACGGATGCGCGCCGCCGGTCGCCGGGACCCGCCCTCCACGAGGCGGAGGGCGGGCGCGGGCGCGACCACGGGACGGGACCCCGGCCGTCACGGGGCGGGGCGTCCGCGACGCCGGTCGGGACTCGCCGGTGCCGTCGACGGCCCTCGGGCGGGTTCACCCCAGCGCCCTGCCGAGGACGCTCCGGATGTGGTCCGGGTCGGCCTCGCGGTCGTCGAGGAGGATGGCCGCGCACAGGCCGTCGGACAGCGCGACGACGGCTTCGACCGCATCGGGGTCGTCGGTCTGGGTCCGGGCGAGCTCCGCGACGTTGTCGCGCCAGTGCCGTGCCACCGGCCGCAGGGCGGGGCGGCGGGCCGCCAGGGTCGACAGCTCCCGTTCGGCGAGTGCGCGTTCCCGGCCCGGACCGGCGGATTCGGCGATGAGGTGGGCGAGGCCGGCGATCGGGTCGTCCTCGGACTCGATGAGTCGGCGGATGCGGCGGGTGTACTCGTCCGTGACGCTGGTCAGGGCGGCCACCAACAGGTCGTCCAAGGTCGCGAAGTAGTAGAGGGTCAGGCTGGTGGTGATGCCCGCCTCCTTGGCCACGGTGCGGTGGGTGACGCCGGAGGCCCCGTCGCGGCGGACGATCGCGAGCGTCGCCTCGATGATCTGGGCCCGGCGGCGTTCACCGCGCAGTCTGCGCCCGTCGACAGGTTTTCGTTCAGCCGCCATCTTCCCGCTCACCAGTGGTCGCCGTTCCTGCCGACGAGGCTATCGGCTCGGCCCCACCGGCGGTGTCGCCCAGGGGCCGGAGGTGGCGCAGCGCCGTGAAGCAGACCAGCGAAGCAGCCGCCACGGCGAGGCCGGCCAGCACGGCGGCGGTGTTGAGTCCGCCGGTGAACGCGGCTCGTGCCTGGTCGAGGGCCGGGGCCGACAACTGGTCCCCGAGGGAGGAGGCCCCGAGGAGGCTGTCACCGTAGGCATCGGCCTCGGAGGGGGACAGCCCGGCCGGGGCCTCGACCCGGCTCCGGTAGATCACGGTGGTCAGGCTTCCCAGGAGCGCGACCCCCGCCGCGATGCCGAGTTCCTGAACGGTCTCGGAGAGCGCGGCCGCCGATCCGGACTTCTCCGGTGGCGCCGCGCCCACGACGATGTCGGTACCGAGCGCGGCGATGACCCCGAGTCCGAGGTAGACGAACGCGAATCCGGCGATCACGCCCGGTGTGCTGTCGGCCCCCACGAGGGAGAGCAGGGCGTATCCGGACAGCGACAGCGCCAGGGTGGCCGACATGACGACGCCGGGCGACACGCGAACGGCCACGAGCGGGGCGCCGACGGCGCCGACGAGCATGGCCAGTGCGGGCGGCCCCATCCACAGCCCGGCCGTCAGCGGTGAGAGGCCCGCGACGAGCTGTAGGTACTGGGTGACGAGGTACATCGCTCCGCCGAAGCCGGCCAGGCCGACCAACAGGACGGACAGGGCCGCGGAGAAGGCCCGGCCGGTGAAGAGCCCCATGTCCAGCAGCGGCTCGCTCAGGCGCAGCTGGCGACGGACGAACGCGACCGCGGCGCCACCGCCGACGAGGGCCGCGACCACCGCCGGGGCATCGACGCCGTGGGCGGCCGCGTGCTTGACCGCGTAGACGATCGGCAGCATCGCCGCGAGGGACAGCCCGACGCTCAACAGGTCGAGAGGGCCGGCGGAGGACCGGTACTCCGGCAGGAGCACCGGCGCGGCGACCAGGACCAGCACGGCGACCGGCACGGCGACGAGGAAGACCGCGCCCCACCAGAGGTCGGCGACCAGCGCCCCGCCCGCGACCGGGCCCGCCGCCATCCCCAGGGCGAACATCGTCGCCCACACGCCGATCGCCAGCGCCCGCTGCCGGACGTCGGTGAACATGGTGCTGACCAGCGACAGCGTCGAGGGCATGAGCGTCGCGCCGGCCACTCCGAGCAGTGCCCGCGCCACGATCAGCCACAGGGCGCTGGGGGCGAACGCCGCGAGGACCGAGGTCGCGCCGAACGCCGCCGCCCCGATCATCAGCAGTCGGCGCCGCCCGATCCGGTCGCCCAGCGTCCCCATCGTGATCAGGAAGCCCGCGATGAGGAAGCCGTAGGCGTCCATGATCCACAGTGTCTCCGTCGCGGTCGGGTCCAGGTCCGCGGCCAGGCTCGGAACGACGAGGTAGAGCGCCGTCACGTCGAGCCCGAGCAGCATGGTCGGCAGCGCCAGCAGCGCGAGACCGATCCACTCGCGCCACCCGGCGCGCTCTGATTTCCCCATGCCCGCCACGCCCCCTCAGAAGTAGTTGAACCAACGTACTACTTGTACCATAGTTCAACATTTGGTGGCGGAGAGGACGGGGCCGGGCCCCACGGGCGCCCTCCCCTCGGCACGGAGGGCCGCCGGCGACGGCGCCGGGCGACACCGGAGCACCACTGTCATGGCTTCGACCCTTGTGCCGCCGTGACATCCAAAGCCCCTTGTGTTGTCCTCTGGGGACAACACCCGGATGCGGGCGAGGCACCAGTCTGGGGATCGGGCACACGGAGGACGGAGGGCACGGACATGGCGGGCAGGGGTCTCGGCGGCAGGGCACGGAGGGTGCTGGTCGTCGGCGCGGGGGTCGTCGGGCTGTCCACGGCCTGGTTCCTCCAGGAGCACGGCGCCCGGGTCGTCGTCATCGACCGCGGCGACGTCGGCTCCGGTGCGTCCTGGGGCAACGCCGGATGGCTCTCGCCCGCTCTCGCGCTGCCCCTGAACGAGCCCGGCGTCCTCCGCTACGGCGCACGCGCCCTCCTGGACCCGTCCGCGCCGCTGTCGGTCCCCCTCTCCCCCGACCCCGGCCTGTGGGCCTTCCTCGCCCGCTTCGCCGCGCACTGCCGGTGGGGCGCGTGGGAGCGCGCGGTCCGCGCCAACCTTCCCCTGAACTCCGCGTGCCTGGACGCCTTCGACCTCCTGGCCGAGGGGGGCGTCGTGACGACCGGGGTCCGCGCACCCGTCACGGCGGTGTTCCGTTCGCCCGGCGCCGCCGTCGCACTGCTGCGCGAGCTCGACCGCGTGGCCCGTTCGGGGCTGTCCGTGGACCGCTCCGTACTCACCGGCGACCAGGCGCGCGAGGCGGTCCCCCAGGTCTCCGGCCGCGTGGCCGCGGCGGTGCGCCTGGAGGGGCAGCGCCATGTGGACCCGGGCGCCCTGGTCCGGGCCCTGGCCGCGTCCGTGCGCGAGCGCGGGGGCGAGGTCCGGGGCGGCGCGGAGGCCGTCGGCGTCCGCCCTGACGGAGGCGGGGTCGTCGCGGACCTCGCCGGTTCCCGAGGTTCCTCCGGCGGGGAGCGGCTGACCGCCGACGCCGCGGTCGTGGCGACGGGCGCGTGGTTCGACCGCCTCGTCCGCGCCCACGGCGTCCGGGTCGGGGTCCGCGCCGGCCGGGGCTACTCGTTCACCGTCCCCACCGACGTCCCGGTCCCCGGTCCCGTGTACCTCCCCGAGGCACGGGTGGCGTGCACGCCGTACCGGGGCGCGATGCGCGTGGCGGGGACGATGGAGTTCCGACCGCCGGACGCGGCCATGGAGGAGCGGCGGGTCGCGGCGATCGTCAGGTCGGCCCGCACCCACCTGGCCGGGGTGGACTGGGAGGGCCGTACCGACGAGTGGGTCGGCCCGCGTCCGGTCACCCCGGACGGCGCGCCCCTGGTCGGGGCGACCCGCACGCCCGGCGTGTACGTGGCGGGGGGCCACGGGATGTGGGGGCTCACCCACGGTCCCGTCACGGGGCGGCTGCTCGCCGAGCAGGTCGCCACCGGGAAGCGCCCCGAGGAGCTGCGCCTCCTCGATCCGCTGCGCTGACCCCCGGCCCGCGGCGCGTGCGAGCACCGCCCCGGCCCCGCCCCTCCTGCCAGGCCCGCGCCCCGTCCCGGGGCCGGGCCGCTTCCCGTGCCCCGGCGCGCCCCGGACGGCTCCCGCCGCTCCGGGTCCCGTGCGCGCCGCGGCCTGCCGTCCGAAGGTGAGAGATGTCGACCCCGTTCCCGGCACACGTGCGCGTGTACCGTTCCAGATCCGGCGAGGCCGCCGTGCGCTCGTGGTGCGAGAGGGAGCTGGCCGCCTGCCCGGGGATGCGCCCCCTGCCCCGGATCGTGGCGGACGGCCGCGGCACCCGGGTCCACGTGCTCGGCGGCGGTGGCGGGGTCCCGGTCCTGGTCCTGCCCGGTGCGGGTCTGGGCGCGGCGACCCTCACCGGCGCCGCGCGGCTCCTGGCCCGGGACCGCACCGTGATCCTCGCCGACCTGCCGGGGCAGCCGGGGCTGAGCTCCCCCCTCCGCCCCCTCGGGGGCCGGGCCGCCGCCTACGGCGCGTGGCTGGACGCCCTGCTGCCCCAGGTCACGGACCGCCCGGTGGTCCTCCTCGGACACGCGCTGGGGGCCGCCGCCGTGCTGTCCTCGCCGCCCTCTCCGCTGGTGGACCGCCTGCTGCTGGTCAACCCGGCCGGCCTGGCCGCCCCGGCGAGGGATCCCGGGCGCCTGCGCGCGACGTGCGCGTGGCGGCTCCGCCCCGGTGAGGACACCAGTGCCCGGCTGATCGGCGCGTGGGGCGGGCCGGCCGGGCCGGGGCCGCTCGCGGAGTGGATGACGCTGGTGGGCCGCCACTGCCGGGCGGACACGGTGCCCGGGCTGCTGCGGGGCGAGGAGTTCCGCGACTGGCGCGGGACGCCGGTGACCGTGGCGACGGGGGCACGCGACCGCGTCGTCTCCCCCGCGCTCCTGCGCGGGGCGGCCCGGCGGCTCCTGGACACCGGCGTCCACGAGATCGCGGACGCGGGGCACCTGGTGCTCCACGAGGCTCCGGAGCAGGTCCGCGAGCTGCTCCGGAGGGGCGGCGGCTGAACCCGCGGCGCGACCGCGCGGAGGGGCTCGGCCACCGGCGTCCGCGCCCGGTCCCGGTCTCCTCCGCGTCGCGCGCGACGGGTGGAGCCGTCGCGGGACGGCCGGGCACGGGCGGTGACGGCCCCGCGGCCCGCCCGGGGTCCCCCGGCGCGGTGGTCCGAGGGGTCCGCGGTCCCACCCCTGCCGCCGCGATCCCGTACCCGGGGCGGGCCGTCGGCCGGGACCCGCCACGGG
>NZ_JBSHDN010000109.1:0-21415 GCF_053616335.1 Nocardiopsis sp. NPDC055824 | reverse complement strand
CCTAGTGGGATTGGTCTCGGGGGCTGGTTTTTTTTTATAACACACAGGGCTGGGGGCGCCGGGGGGGCACCGACACCAAGCTGAGGGGCTGACCGGGGGGGCGGGGGCGCCCCACGCCCGCCCCGGCGCCCCGTTCCCGTGGAACGGGAACGGCCCCGCCCGCGGTCGCGCGGGCGGGGCCGTGGTGCTCCTGGGGCCGGGTCAGCAGACGCTGTCACTCGGCTTGGGCACGCCCAGGCCGAACAGGGTGCGGGCGCGCAGCCCGGCCCAGGTCCCGGCCAGCGCGAAGACCGCCCACAGCCACCCGTGCAGGCTCCCCGAGCCGATTCCGGCCAGGTAGGCGCCGATGTTGCAGCCCCCGGCCAGACGGGCGCCGATGCCCATCAGGACGCCGCCCGCCAGCCCGGCGGCGACCAGGTTCCAGCTCAGGCCGGTGTGCAGCTTCCACGTCCCGGCGGCCCCGGCGGCCACCGCCGCGCCGAGGATGATCCCGATGTTGGTGAGGCTGTTCTTGTCCTGGAGCACGGGGCCGGCCAGCTGCTCGGCCTGGGCCGGCTGGCTCCAGAACGCCCAGGTCTCCGGGTGCAGGCCGACCAGCTGCAGGGCCTTGGCCCCCCACAGGTTGAACGCCGAGGTGATGCCCCAGGGGCCGCCGGAGACCACCAGCACGGCGGTGCCGAGCACGGCCAGGACCAGCGCCCCGGCGATCAGCGGCCAGCTGCCGCGCACCACGCGCAGCGCGCCCCGGGCCGAGGGCGGGGCGCCCACGGGCGGCGGGACGCGGCGGTTCTGCACCGCCCGGGTGCCCACGACCAGCGCCGCCAGCAGGGCGATCGTGATCGCCCAGGAGCCGCCCCAGCCGACGTGGTCGGAGAGCAGGAACGGCGGCAGCGCGGGCAGGTCCGCGACCAGCGGCCACGCGGCGCTGTAGATCACCGAGCCCGCGATGAACCCGACCAGGGTGATGACGATCGCGGACTGGCCGGAGCCGACCGCGAAGAGGGTGCCCGAGGCGCAGGCGCCGCCGAGCTGCATGCCGATCCCGAACAGGAACGCCCCCAGGAACAGGGCGATGCCGATGGGGCCGGCCGACGGCGCCGGGGCGCTGCCGAACAGTCCGGTTCCGGTGCCGATGACCAGGGCGAACAGGGTCGCGGTCGTGCCCAGCAGCACGGCGTGGGCGCGCAGGCCCGTGCCGTTGCCCACGGCGAGGAACTGCCGCCAGGCGGAGGTGAAGCCGAACCGCGAGTGGAACAGGGTGAAGCCGAGACCGGTGCCCAGCACGAGCAGGACGGCGGGCAGCGCCCCGTGGGTGCTCCCCACGTAGGCGGCCAGCGCGAGCGTGACCGCCAGGGCGATGCCCAGCGGCCACCAGCGGACCGGCTCCGCCTCGGCGGCCCGGGGCGGGGGCGCGGAGAGGGCGGGCCGCCAGGTCAGGGCGAGGGCGGGCGAGACGGTCGCCGTGGCGGTGCCGGCGGCCGACCCGGGGGCGTCGGCGGCGGGGCCGCCGACGCTTCCCACCGAGTCGGTATTTCCGGGCGGTGAGGTGGGGTTAGTGGTCATGCGGGTGCTGTCCAAACCGTGCGGTGGCGGGGAACGGCGGCGGTCCTGGGACGGACCGGTGCCGTGGAACAGGGATGACTGCGTCCGGAGGGACGGGGACCGGTACCGGGCACGGGCGCCCGTGAGGAGGCGGGGGAGGGAACCCCGGGGCCTCGCGTCAGCGCACGCCGTCGCGGCACCGGCGGCGACAGAGGCCGTCATCGGTGCTCGTCAGCGACATGGAGATGAGGACCATGCGCAGGAAGCGGGCTGTATCGGACACGGCGAACATTCTAGGACACAGGGCCCATGTGGCAACGGGCGGGCACCGTGGGACGCGCCACCACGGGGCCGAGGGGGCGCCGGGGTGCGACCGGGCGGTAGCGGAGGAAGCCGGGGCGGGGGCGGACCGGAGCGGAACCGGGGGAGGGGCCGCCCCGCCCGGGGCGCCGCCGCGCACCCCGGACGGGGCCGCCCCCTCGGGCCCGGCTCCACGTGCTGCCGGACGGGGCGCCGACCCGGCCCGCCGCGCTCACTCCGTCGCGTCCACGCCCTTGGGCAGCACCACGACCGGCACCGTGGCGCTGTGCAGCACCCCCTGGCTCACCGATCCCAGGATCAGGCCCCGGATGCTGCCCCGGCCGCGCGAGCCGACCACGATCAGGTCCGCCTCGGCCCCCGCCTCGACCAGGGCGTCCACCGGGTTGCGCTCGGTGCGCACGACGGTGATGTCCACGTCCTCGGTGCTCTCGTCCATGACCTCGGCCAGCACGCCCG
This sequence comes from Nocardiopsis sp. NPDC055824, assembly GCF_053616335.1. Lineage (NCBI taxonomy): Bacteria > Bacillati > Actinomycetota > Actinomycetes > Streptosporangiales > Nocardiopsidaceae > Nocardiopsis > Nocardiopsis sp. NPDC055824. Next base: position 19,096 of record NZ_JBSHDN010000109.1, on the reverse strand, counting down.
AGACCAGCTCCTCCGAGCGCCGGTCCAGCAGGTCGTCCGGCGGGGTCCAGCCGGCCGCGACCAGCGACTCGGTGGCGAACGGCATCGGGACCTCCCAGCTGTTCACCACCACGACCGAGGCCGCGCCGCCGCGCACGGCCTCGTGCAGGGCGAAGCCCAGCGCGCGCCGTGAGTCCTCCGAGCCGTCCACGCCCACCACGATCCGCTGGGGGTCGCGCAGGGGCGGGGTCTGGCCCTCCGGGGCGGGGACGACGACCACCGGGCACTCGGCGTGGGAGGCGAGGCGCACGCCCGCGGAGCCGGCGAGGGCGGAGCGGACCGGTCCGAGCCCGCGCGTGCCCACGACCACCAGGTCGTGCGGGCCGGTGCGGTGCAGCAGGGCGAGCGGGGGCTCCTCCAGGGCGAGGACCGTCTGCACGTCCACCTCCGGCCGGAGGGAGCGCGCGTGCTCGGCGGCCTCGGCCAGGATGCGCCGGCCCTGGTCGGCGATCTCCTCCGATGCGGGGAAGCGCGTCGGCCCGGTGTAGACGGACACCACCAGCGGCATGGACAGCGCGTGCACCACGTACAGGGGAACACCCCGTCGCACGGCCTCGGCCGTCGCCCACTCCAGCGCCGACCGCCCGGTCGGCGATCCGTCGACCCCCACCGCGACCTTGGGGGATGGTAGCTGCTCGTCCGCCATGAAACCTCCTTCGTCCGGGGATGTCGGATTCCCCGTCGAGACTGCCGTACCCGGGATCTCCAGCCCCAACAGTCCCGTGGCGTGGCGGGAAATTCGTCACACCGGACGACGTGCGTCCCGGGCCCTCCGGCCCATGGGCGGGCCGGGACGGGGCCGGAGGGGCCGGGGCGCGGCCGGTCCTACACCGCGCCGGTGTGCGCGTCCAGCCCGGCCCCGATCAGCTTGAGCGTGGGCCGGTGGTCCACCACGGCGGCGAGCCTGACCAGTTCGGCGTGGGAGGTCCCGTCCCCGATCCGGCCCAGCGCCGTCGCGCACGCGTTGGCGAGCGCCGGCCTGTCCGGTCCCTGGCCGGGGACCCTGACCAGGGCCTTCTCCAGCAGCGCGCCCAACCCGCTCGCGGTGTGCGCGTGCCCGGGGAGGAAGGACAGGAGCCGCACGAGGCCGCGGACGGCGATGTCGTTGAAGCGGTCGTGCCGGACGTCGTTCTCCAGCGGCAGCGAACGCGGTTCCCCCACCAGGGCCAGCCAGCCCAGCACCCGCTCCCGGAACTCGTCCGCGTCGACCCCCGCGAGCAGAGCCCGACCCCTCCTCTCCCAGGTCGCGCTCGGCCTGCTCGCCTTCGCCGTCGCGGCGTGCGCGACCAGGTCGCGCCACGCGTCCGGGAGGTCCGCCAGCTCGGCGAGAGCGTGGTCCGTCCACTCGTCGCCCGCGTTGACCACCGGGTGGGCGGTGAGCAGGCGCACGACCTCGCCCAGGGGCACGTCGGACCCGTAGCCCTCACCCCAGTAGCGCCGCAGGGTCCGGCCGAAGCTGACCGGGACGTCGCGCCCGGAGACCAGTTCCACCCAGACCATGTGGACACAGCCCTGCCCCCAGAAGGCCGCCGCCGTCGCAGCCGACAGCGCCTCCTGGCGCGTGTGCGCCATGACGTCGTCGGGGCGCCCCGGGGCGAGCATCGCGTGCATCCTGGCGATCCTGTCCCGCCGCGCCCACGAGTCCGTCGCCCCGTACAGCTCGACGCAGACCTGGGCCAGGCGGTCCCGGAGGTCCCCGGGCAGGGTCGGGAGCAGCCTCGCCCCGGTGAACTCCTTGTCCGCCAGGACCATCTCGCACGCCGCCGCCGCGTCGACCGGGAGGACCTCGCGCCACATGGCCTCGAACTCGTCTGAGAGCGTGAGCCCGCCCGGGAGCGGGGGGAAGAGGAGCGCCGCCTCCAGCCACAGGGTCAGCTCCGTCCTCTCCGGGGTCCGTGCCCCCTCGCGGAGCGAGTGGGCCTCACCCGCGAGCCGCTCCCGCACCTCCGGGGGAAGGGCCCGCAGGCCGGACATCACCCGGAGGAACGAGTCGGGGGCGAGCACCGCCTCCACCTCGGCGGAACCGTCGCGCCCGAGGACCTCGCGGACCACGGGTTCGAGGTCCTCGAACCGCAGCAGGTTCAGCTGGTAGTGCGAGAGGGCCGTGTGCAGCCAGAGGACGCTGTTCCTCCGCTCCGGGGTTCGCGCGGCCCCGTGGAGCTCGGCCAGGGCGTCCGTCAGGCGGTGCCGGTACGACTCGTGGAGGCCCCGCAGGCGCTCCGCCGTCCGGCGGGGGTTCCCGGCGGCGAGGGCGGTCTCGCAGGCGTCGGCGATGTCGCGGGAGGAGGCGGCGACCAGGACCTCGATCTCGAGGTGGTCCTCCTCCAGGAAGTCCAGCCGGCACCCCAGCAGCGCGGTGTGCAGCGTGAGGACGGCGTTCCGCCGTTCGGGGGTCGCCGCTGCCTCCCTGAACAGCTCGACGCAATGTTGTGCCAGCCGTCTCACGGCCTTGGTGGGGAGGTCGGACAGTCCTTTCGCCGCGTGCGGGAAACCCGGGTGGGCGAGGGCCCGTTCGCACGCCGAGGCGGGGTCGTCGCGTTCGACGTCGGCCAGAACGGCGGCGGGGAGTGGGGGCGCTTCATGCGTCGCTTGGGTCATGCGCCGACCCTAGGGACACCTGCCGACAGCGCGTATCGGCTCAAGGGAGGAGAGGGGTGGCGGGAGCCGTTGGGAGCCGGCGGGGCGAGGACGGGGCTGTACATTGGGCTTTCGCGCCACCGGGACGGGATGGTTGCACGCGGCGCGGCCAGTCCGGTTGGTCGGAGGAGAACGTGCTTACTCGTGACGTAGAACCCCTAAAGGCTGATATGTCCTCGGTGTCTGTTTTTCGAGAAGTTGGAAAATCGGCTGCTTGCCACTGGTAAGTTTGCTGGTCGTTCGCTCTGCTCCCCGCGCACGCGGGGATGGACCCGACGTAGCTCACTTCTGAACTGGTGTTGCGGGCTGCTCCCCGCGCACGCGGGGATGGACCCGTACCTACGGCCGGATCGAACACCTTCCCGTTCTGCTCCCCGCGCACGCGGGGATGGACCCGGCGCCGGGATCCGGCGACGGCTCCTCCGGTGCTGCTCCCCGCGCACGCGGGGATGGACCCTGCGGGCCGCAGCCGCGCCATGTGGGGATGGTCTGCTCCCCGCGCACGCGGGGATGGACCCGGACCAGGGCCGTTGGTTGACCCGGCCTCGAACTGCTCCCCGCGCACGCGGGGATGGACCCTCGTAGATGCGGTTGTACAGGTCCAGAACCGGCTGCTCCCCGCGCACGCGGGGATGGACCCCGGAAGACGGGCGAGATCACGTACCGGACGGTCTGCTCCCCGCGCACGCGGGGATGGACCCTGATCCCGGATGTCCCGAATCACCCTTTCGGGCTCTGCTCCCCGCGCACGCGGGGATGGACCCAAGGCCCCCACGGCGAAGACTGCTGACGAGAACTGCTCCCCGCGCACGCGGGGATGGACCCGCCCACGAGCACGCCACCGGCCCCCTGTGGCTCTGCTCCCCGCGCACGCGGGGATGGACCCAAGGCCCCCACGGCGAAGACTGCTGACGAGAACTGCTCCCCGCGCACGCGGGGATGGACCTGGGCGAGAACAGCCCTTTCGCTGGTAGTCGGACTGCTCCCCGCGCACGCGGGGATGGACCCCGGGAGCGCGCGGACGCCGTCGCCCGGATCCTCTGCTCCCCGCGCACGCGGGGATGGACCCGGGTTCGCCGGGTCGGCCGCAGGCTTCACCGTCTGCTCCCCGCGCACGCGGGGATGGACCCCATTGCATGAATGCAATCCCTTTGCCCGTGGTCTGCTCCCCGCGCACGCGGGGATGGACCCGGCAACCGGTTGTCGACGTACCCGCGCGCCTGCTGCTCCCCGCGCACGCGGGGATAGACCCGCCAAGCCGACGTGTTCTCGGGGGTCGAGGGCCTGCTCCCCGCGCACGCGGGGATGGACCCGCCACCCACAGCATCTCCCGCGTCTCCCGCGACTGCTCCCCGCGCACGCGGGGATGGACCCTCGAGGTGGTGTCCCGCCCGCGCTCATCGGGCCTGCTCCCCGCGCACGCGGGGATGGACCCGGGAGACCACCATGACGCTCGACACCGACCTGCTGCTCCCCGCGCACGCGGGGATGGACCCCCCGGCCGGGAAGAGGTCGAGGAGGAGCGCGACTGCTCCCCGCGCACGCGGGGATGGACCCTCCGTGGCCGGTGTCCACCGCGACCGATCCCAGCTGCTCCCCGCGCACGCGGGGATGGACCCCGTCCCTCCCGCGCGATGGCGGCCGGGGCGGCCTGCTCCCCGCGCACGCGGGGATGGACCCGGGAAGCCCGTCACCACAACCGTGTCCGACGACTGCTCCCCGCGCACGCGGGGATGGACCCCTCACGGACCGTAGTGATACTCCGTGGTACCGCTGCTCCCCGCGCACGCGGGGATGGACCCTTCACCACGACGCAGCGGTACGCACACCTTCACTGCTCCCCGCGCACGCGGGGATGGACCCGAGGTGGAGTGTGGGTTGGGTGGGGGCGTGTCCTGCTCCCCGCGCACGCGGGGATGGACCCCCGCTCTGCCTCGCTGACGTGGCCTCGGACCTCTGCTCCCCGCGCACGCGGGGATGGACCCGGGGTTCGCCGGGCGGGTCCTGTGGTTCGACGCTGAACGTGGTGGAGAACTCCCACGGCATCCACGGCGAGATCCTCTACGGCAAGACCGGCGAGCTGTCCTCCAACCGGCGTGAGGAGCAGGAGCTGACCATGCTCGCCCTGCACATCCTCCAGGCGTGCTCGTAGGCGGTCTGGGCCCGGGTGCGGTACCCCTCCAGGCGGCCCGGGTCGACGTCGAGCTGGTCGGCGACGAAGGCCACCGCGCGTTCGGGGACCCGGGTGGGGTGGTCGGGTTGGAACACCCCGAGCGTGCGTACCGTGCCCCACTGCACGGCCCACCCCAGCCGGGTGGTGGGGGTGCGTTTGCCCGTGGCCAGTTCCAGGGCGTGGGGGGTGAGGCGGAAGAACTGTTCCAGGTCGCCCGCCGAGAGCTCGGCGGGGAAGCGGGCGTAGCGGGCAATCTGCTCATCGGAGAGGTATTCATGCGGCATGGCCATGAACGTAGGGGCCGCGAACAGGACAGGCCGGCCCCGTCACCGAACCGTCGTCCAGAGCACGGCTCTACCGCTAAATCCTGTGGCAATCCTCCTCGACCCCCGTGATCAAGTCAGGGTTAGCTCGCGGATCGCCATCTCCTCGGGTCCTGCGGCAGTGCCTCTCCCGGGTTCAAAGAGGGGAGTTCATTCGGTCGGGGCGGGACAGATACTGCCGATGACCTGTTTCAGCGGCCCGTGTGATCGCCTCGAGTACCCGGTGGCGATCGAGTGCGACCGCGAAATCCGGCGCATCGGCGGTTCCGTCGCGGAGGTCGGCGGCGAACTGGGCGTAGAGGCGGGCGACCCCCGCTGCGGGTGCGTCGAGTTGCAGGTCGGGAGCCGCATAAGCGGGGGGGACCTGCAGCACTTGGACAGGCTCGCTGTCGCGGCGCAGCGTGATGGTGAAATCGGTGAAATGGATGTAGCCCGACGCCGACTCCACACGCACACTGCCCTCGGTGCCCTGGATCTCCCATACCATCGCCGAGCCGGCAGACTGCCCGGCACTGTAGTGCAGCGAAGTGACGATCCCGCCTTCGAGAACGCCGGCGACGACGATCTCATCCGGCGCGTCCTTCGGCAGCGACGCGCCATCGGAGAGGCGGACGCCGTCACCGCGCTGATTGGCGACGACGGCGGACAGACTCTCGAACGTGCCGAGCACGCGCGCAAGCGGTTCGAGCCCGTGGCCGAGCATGATGCTCAGAAGCGTGGCGCCATGCTTTGCGTGAGCCATGTACTCGACCGGCGGGTCATATCGGCCGACCCACATGTCGTCGGTCAAATGCGCCCGGATGCTCGTGCTGAGCGGCTTGCCGATCACGCCTTGCGCGATGAGGTCGCGAAGGAAGAGGATCGGCGGGTGCAGGCCGCCCTGCAACCCGACAACCGTCCGCAGCCGTCGCTCGCGGGCAAACCCCTCCAGAGCTTCGGCCTCCGACAGGTTTCTTGCGAGCGGCCATTCGCAATAAACCATCTTGCCCGCGGCCAGCGCGTCGGAAACAATCTGCTTGTGCTCCGGCACCTTGACCGCAACCACCACCAGGTCGACCTCTGGTCGCACGACCAGAGCCTCATGTGTGTCGAAGGCGAGATCGGCGCCCAGCCGACGAGCGGTCGCGTTCGCGCTCTCCATACGAGTCGTACTGACGGCGCGGATCTGGAACGCGTCGAGCGCCTGCAGCGCCGGGACGTGAGCAATTCCGCCCCAACCCCGATCAGCACTAGCCCCGATAAGGCCGACGCCGATCCGGGTATTTGCTGAATTCTTCATCAGGATGCTCCTGCCGTGTGCAGCCCCGGCAACGCTCTCCGGGCTGCGTCACGATGATTCGTTTCCGGACAAATGCGTGGGCACTCGGGCTCACCATGGCGAGCGAGCAATTGTTGCCGTTTGCGTAGCGGCCGCGGGGTTCGAGCCCGAGTGGCCCAGGCGCAGGTTTTACACGTGAGCCCAGTGGGCCTCGAGTTCGCGCGCGACATCGGCCGGACGCTCTATCATCGGCCAGTGCGAGCTGCGCAGCTTGAAGACGGCACGTGCGCGTGTGGCATTACCGAGCTCGTCGGCGAAGCGGTGAGGAAGAAACGGATCGTCCAGGCCCCAGATCACTAGCGCTGGTGCGGTCACGTTGCTCAAACCTGGCTTCCACTCCGCCCCGACCTCGATCGCCGAACGGTAAAGGGCGAGAATGCTTGCTCTCATAGTGGCATCGAGATGTCGGACCGATTCGTTTGCCGCGTCGCGCGGCATCTGTGCCTCGTTGAGGCTTGCTGCGAACGCCTCGAGGTCGAGGTCCGCCATCCATTGCTCGCCCTCGCCCGGCGTTTGCCAGATCTTGGCAAGATAGTGCCACGGATACTCCGGATCGATTGGTCCGCTGATGCCTGTCCATGTCCGCACCAGATCTGGTCGGATAGACGCGAGACGGCCCGTGAGCAGAGACCCCCAATCATGACCGACCAGGTCGACGGGTTCGCCGATTTCTTCGATATTCTTAACAAGCCAATCGAGATACTCTTCTTTCGTCGACGTGAATCCCTCTGGCAGGGGTACGCCAAACCCGGGGAGATCGATCGTCACAATATCTTCGCGTTGAAGATGGGAACGGACGGTGTCCCAAAGCCGGTGGGTATCAGGTACGCCATGGACGAGGACTGCAGGCATTTCGGATTCTCCAATTGTTTGTTGTCGTGGTTGAATGGCCGGTCGGCCGGGTCAGGGAAGGAGGATGACTTTGCCGTGGGTGTGGCCCGTGGCGACGAGGCGATGAGCGTCCGCGGCCTCGTCGAGTGGGAAGCTCCGGCCGATGCGTGCGGTCCATGCGCCGGCGGCGATCAGATCCAGGGCTTCCTGGACAGGGCCGCGGTCGCGGTTCCCGCTGCCCCCGGGGCTGAATGCGACGCCGTATTGTGCGGCATCGCGGTCGGCGAGCGTCACGATCCGGTCGGGGCCGCCGAGAAGATCGACGAGGGCGGGAAGGAGCCCCTTGCCGGCGGTGTCGAGCGCGACGTCGACCCCGCCCGGAGCGGCGGCACGGATGCGATCGACCAGGCCCGGGCCGTGGGCGACAGGGGTCGCTCCGAGACTCCTGACGAAGTCGGCGTTGGCAGTCCCGGCGACGCCGATCACCGTCACACCGCGCTGTCGCGCGAACTGCACGGCGGCGCCGCCCAGAGCACCGCTCGCGCCGGTGACCACGAGCGTATGACCCGGGCGAATGTTCAGAAGCCCGAGAGCCCTCGCCGCGTTGTCGGCGCCGATGACAGTAGCCGCGGCCTCCTCGAAGGAAACGCCGTCGGGGACCGTCGCGAAGTTGCTGCTGACCGTGTACTCGGCGTAGGAGCCCTGGGTGGCGGAGTCCGGCCACCCGGCGACGCGGTCGCCGACCACGCCCTCGTCGACGCCCGGGCCGACCGCCTCGACGACGCCGGCGAACTCGAATCCGATGATGGCGGGAGCACGCAGGCGGAACGCTCCGGCGCGTGCCTGGATCTCCGCCGGGTTCACCCCGGCGGCGTGAACCCGCACCAGTACTTGGCCCGGACCCGGCACCGGTCGCGGAGCCTCCGCAACCCGCAACACGGAGGGTTCGCCGAACGAGGTGATGACGGCGGCTTTCATGATGATCCTTCTCATATACGAGGGCTATTTGCTCGCACCGTTCAGAACGGTGTCAGGTCAGGAAGACCGGAGGTTTCTCGCCCCGCAGGCGGTAATCGGGCCGGGGGCGTTCGAGGCGGATCGATTTCAGCACGGTGTACGCGTGGTACTTGGTCTGGGTGGTGGCTCCTGCCAGCCGTTCCCACCAGAGCCGGTCGTCGCTCGTCTCCTTCTCGAGGACGTGGCGGGCGGTGTAGTTCGCCATGGAGCTGATCCAGTTCCCGGTACCGACGAAGATCCTGTTCCAGCCGGTGCCGGTCACGATGTCGCGGAATTCGAAGGGCCCGTCCTGCGCTTCGAGAACAGCGGCGCGCGCGGAGGTGGTCATACGCCGTGAGCCTGCCGCGAAGCGCCGCGAGGGCCATGGTGACGAGGGACTGAAATCATCAACGACTCCCTGATAGGGGGGTGGGCCTCAGGAACCCTTCAGCGGGCCCTAACCTATGGCGGCCGCCCGTGCCCGCAAATCGGTCGCCGTATCCGTCACGGCAGTAATGCACGGTGCCGCGAGGTGCGGTGGCCTAACTGCCGGACGCCGGTCCGGGCGGCTTGTCCGACTCGGGCGGTGAGACGGCTGTTGTGGGCGGCGTGCTGGAAACCCGGGGTGTGGTGGGTGCCGTTCGTGATGTCGCCGGCCAGGCTGGTGTAGACCTCGCCGACGTCGATGGAAGCGCCCGTCCAGATGTCGGCGGCGGCCTGGCCCGCGCCGCAGCCCAGCAGGCACGCGAGAGGATCCACCAGACCTCCGGCCGGGCCCGCGAGCTGTCCGAGCGGTCCAGGGCGGGCCGCGAGCGCCAGGAGAGCGCGCCCCCCGCGCCCGCCCCGGCGCCGGTCCGCAGGGCCAGGACGCCGCGCCCGGTTCCCCCGCCCTCAGCGCCCCCGCAGCCCTAGCGGCACGCCCCGCCGGGCCCCACCCGCGGCCGCGGCCCCGGCTACGGCAGGTAGTCTCCCCCGGACTGTTTGCCTGGTCATCGACGATCTTCCGTGGGATCGGAGTCGGCTGTCTGGAGAACGTCTAAGTTACTCGCGGGTTAGTTGGCACTTGGTGACACGCTCCTTACCGACACCCCTAGGGACACCTGACGACAGGGCGTATCGGCTCAAAGGAGGAGAGGGGCGGTGGGAGCCGGTGGGAGCTCCCGGGGCGAGGTCGGGGCTGTACATTGGGCTTTCGCGCCACCGGGACCGGGATAGTTGCACGCGGCGCGGCCCGGCTCGTCGGAGGAAAACATGCCTACTCGCGACTTGGAACCCCCGAAGGGCGCTATGTCCTCGGTGTCGGTTTTTCGAGAAGTTGGAAAATCGGCTGCTTACCGCTGGTAAGTTTGCTGGTCGTTCGCTCTCTGCTCCCCGCGCACGCGGGGATGGACCCGACTTTCGGTTCACCGCCACCCCCTCCTGTATCTGCTCCCCGCGCACGCGGGGATGGACCCACGACGATGGCTGCGTCGACCCCGATCGGGAACTGCTCCCCGCGCACGCGGGGATGGACCCGGCGGTGGTCGGGGGCGGGCCGTAGTGCCACGCTGCTCCCCGCGCACGCGGGGATGGACCCTCGCCCGCATCGACGCCAAAGCGGGCCTTCTCCTGCTCCCCGCGCACGCGGGGATGGACCCGCCCTCGGCACGATCAGCCGCCCCTTGGCCAACTGCTCCCCGCGCACGCGGGGATGGACCCGACCTGTCGACCATGCCCGCCTCGCCGAGTGCCTGCTCCCCGCGCACGCGGGGATGGACCCGTGGCCGCCCACATCGAGTGGAACCTTCCCTTCTGCTCCCCGCGCACGCGGGGATGGACCCGTCACCAGGTCTCCAGGCACCCCCTCGGGCCCCTGCTCCCCGCGCACGCGGGGATGGACCCTCGATCATGCGCGGCCCGGCCGTGATCAGCGCCTGCTCCCCGCGCACGCGGGGATGGACCCCACTGGCCATCCGAGCGGGCTCGGCTCGCCGGCTGCTCCCCGCGCACGCGGGGATGGACCCAGGGCGCATGGGAATGCGCCTGAGGGGTCCGGCTGCTCCCCGCGCACGCGGGGATGGGCCCAGGCCCGCCCTGGCGCCGTCCTCTCAAAAGCCTGCCCGCGCTTCGTGCGGGCAGGCTTCCGTTTGCGCAGCATCAACGCACCTCAGGACAGGGGGCACCACCAGCTTTGGGAACGCTTACCCACCGCTGCTCACTGCGTCGCGAACCGCCGGACGAACCACCGGGTAAGAACCCCGTCGACCGCCGCCGTTGTGGGCAACTGGGGAGCCGGTTCCAACCCGGGCTCATCGGCCAGCGGGTGGGCCAGGTCCGGCACAGTCGCCAGCTCGATCTCATCCGGACGCGCGTACCGCCCACGAAGTGCCTTGACCAGGGAGAAAGCATCTTCGCGCAACGCCGGGTGGTCGCGCTCGCCGCTGACCAGCAGCAGCGGGGGCTCTCCGCTCAGCTCGCCGGCGCGGCCGGCGAAATCCAGATCGTCGGCCGCTCTGCGGGATTCGGCGGTCCAAACGTAAGGCTGGTCGAGCCCGGTCGCGAGAAGTTCGACCGCCGCGCTCACCCGCACAGCGGGATTGACGAGCGCGACCGCCCCGATCGGTGTCGGCGGAGCTGTGAGCACTTGCAGAGCGACCGCCCCGCCAAGCGATGCACCGAGGATGCCGATCGGCTGGTCGTCGACCGGTAGCTGACGGTGCAGCTCGGCCAGCGCGGCCGGGAATTCCTCTACGGCCTGGTGGACGATTGGTCCGAGGTACTTCAACAGGATGTCTTCGCGAGCGAGTTCGAGGTGTCTGTCGAGACGGCCATCGACCATACGCGGACCGCACAGCGGCATACCCAGGTGGACCCGCCAGGAAGGAACACCGGCCATGGGCAGTGCCGCTGCGAAGGCCGCGTCCGTTCGGGGCGCGTCCAGCATGTGCCAGGTCACGATCAACGGCGCACGGTCGTTGCCCGTCCCGGACGGCGGGAGGGCTGTGAACGGCACGCCTGCGGCTGTACCGGTGATCGCATCCATACACACTCCTACGGCTTTCGGGGGTACGTCGCCAACCGTAGGGGAGCTCTACCGGGCGCGGACGCCCTTTCTGCTGCGGGCAGACCTCCGGTCCCCGACCACGGGTCGAGATGCGCGGGCAAGCAGGCCCTAGGGGACGGCCCCAGGTCGTCTGCGCCGCTGCCATCGTGCTCTCCGTGCACGCGGGGATGGTCCCTGCCGCTGTGATTGCCAGCCCGGCCATGGACCTGGTGCTCCTCGAACGCGAGGGGTCGGTCGCGGCGACGGGCGCGCTACTGTAGCCCTGCCGAATTCCCCTGTTCGTGCTGCGGGACTGTCCGGCTTCTTCAAGCCGGGGTCGTAGAGGTTCCATGGGTTGGTTCGTTTGTTGGAGGAAAATATGCTTCATTGCGAACAAGAATCTCTAGAGTCCCCTATGTCATCCGTGTCGGTTTTTCGAGAAGTTGGAAAATCGGCCGCTTGCCACTGGTAAGTTCGCTGGTCGTTCGCTCTGCTCCCCGCGCACGCGGGGATGGACCCCCGCCTCCCCGAGAACGGCGTCCAGGTGCGCGCTGCTCCCCGCGCACGCGGGGATGGACCTCACCTGGGAGCGCAGAGCCTGGGCGGTGAAGACTGCTCCCCGCGCACGCGGGGATGGACCCGACGACGACGTGTCCAAGGTCCTCTCCGAGGACTGCTCCCCGCGCACGCGGGGATGGACCCCGTGTGTCACGTGTGCGGCAAGGACGGCGCCACTGCTCCCCGCGCACGCGGGGATGGACCCTCACCGACACCGAAGTCATTCCGAACTTGGTGCTGCTCCCCGCGCACGCGGGGATGGACCCGCGGTGGCGTGGCCCCTGCGGTCCGAGCCCGCCTGCTCCCCGCGCACGCGGGGATGGACCCCGCCCCACCATCGCCGAAGCCCGCGTCAAGAACTGCTCCCCGCGCACGCGGGGATGGACCCCGCGACCTGTTGCCGTGCGCGTCCGTGACCAGCTGCTCCCCGCGCACGCGGGGATGGACCCTGGTTCGAGATCCACCGGGACCACTGGAACTCCTGCTCCCCGCGCACGCGGGGATGGACCCTGGTTCGAGATCCACCGGGACCACTGGAACTCCTGCTCCCCGCGCACGCGGGGATGGACCCAACCTCGTGCTGAAGCTGGCGCTGCGCTCTGATTGCTCCCCGCGCATGCGAGGATGGCCCCGGGTCCAGGCCGAGCTGGAGGCCCCGGCAGTCGTGTTTCCCCGCGCATGCGGGGATGGTCCCCCCGGGTACCGGGAGAACGAACTCGCGACCCCCTGCTCCTCGCACGCGGGGATGGACCCACCACGCTCGCCACCCTGGCAGGCGTAGTGCTCTGCTCCCCGCGCACGCGGGGATGGACCCTGGGTGATGGGCAGCGGGCCGGTGCGCACCTCCTGCTCCCCGTGCACGCGGGGATGGTCCCGACCGCCTGTGGCTGGTCACCGGCAACAACCTCTGCTTCCCGCGCACGCGGGGATGGACCCCTACCCGTGGTGACCTTTAGGCATCCGTTGCCCTGCTCCCCGCGTATGCGGGGATGGGCTTGCACGGGCCCGGTTCAGGGGGCCACGCGGCGGCACCATTGGCGGACCGCCACCCCCAGGCAGGCGGTGTCCTGGGCCTCGACCCGTCTGCGGGCGGCTTCCAGTCGGGCCTGGGCGGCGTCGAACTGCTGCTGGGCGGCGATCTGTTCCAGGCGGGCCAGACCGGCGGCGGCGTCCGCGGCGGACCGTTCCCGCTCCTGCATGACGCGGGACGCGAGGCGTTCGGCGTGCTCGGTGTAGCGGGGGACGAGCGGGGTCCCGTCGCTGGCGTGCGGGGGCCTGGACCGGGTGGTCACCGGTTTCCTCCTTCTGCGGGCCGGGCTCGGTGCGGGTTTTCGTGGCGCGCCGGACCCCCTCGGAGAGGGGATCCGGCGGGAACCACGGTCGCCCCGGGGCCTGCTGTCCACGGCCTGTCCGGACGGATCAGGGCTACGGTGCGGACTTCCCGGCGCGCAGGGTCTCGATGAGGGTCGCGACGTGTCCGGCGTCGCCCATCGCTCCGACCTCTAGGGCCAGGGCGTGGACTGCCTCCAGGGCGCGGACGACCTCGGTGCTGCCCGTTCCGGCGTTCAGGACGTGGGTGATCTGCGACCTGGGGTAGCGGCGGTGCCCGCCGAGGGTCTTGACCGAGGCGAGGCGGCCGTCCTTCTCCCAGCGGGTGACGGTCTTGGGGTCGACGCGGAAGAGGCGGGCGACCTCTCCGGGGGTGAGCAGGGCCTCGGCGTTCTCGACGAGTTCGGGCAGGGGCGCGGTGGGCACGGTGGTTCTCCGTCAGCGTGTGTTTGTCGGTTATGGGTGGTCGATGGTCGGGTGCGGGTGCGGGTGCGGGTGGTCGATGGTGGGTGGGGGTCGGGTCCGGTCCGGGGAAGTACGACCGGACCCGACAGGGTGGGGCGGGGCCGCCGGCCCCCCTTTTCGGCGGCGGCCCCGCGGCCCGGTGTGAACGCACCGGGCGGGGAACCCCGGGCGGAACGGTGTCGCCCGGAGGGGGTTCTCAGGGGGAGCGGCCGGAGGCGACCGTGCGGGCCACGTGCCGCATCTGCCGGGAGAGCCGGTCGGGGTCGGCGTAGCGCAGCGGGGCCACCCGCGCGGGGCCGGTGTAGAACGCCACCCACACGAGCAGGGAGTAGGACCACATCACCCACCAGCCCGGGTGGTGGTGGGTGAGCGAGGCGGCCACCTGCCGGTACTCGCGGTCCAGCTCCGGTGTCCACCCGCTCACGGGTTCTCCACCTTCGCGCGGATCGTCAGCGGTCCCGAACCCGCACCGGGGATCGCCCAGTCCCACTCCCAGTACACGGCGAGCTGGTCCACCAGGTGCAGGCCCGGGAGGGGTGCGAGGCGGGGGCCACCCAGACGGGGGTAGGGGATCACCGAGTCCGGGCGGGGACCGCCGTCGGTGACAGCGATGGTGATGAGGAACGGGTCGATGTCGAGGACCACCCGCACGGTTCCGCCGGGGTCCCCGGAACGGGTGTGCTTGTGCGCGTTCGAGGTGAGCGCCTCGGCCACCAGCGAGACCGGTTTCGCGGCCCGCCGGGGGGTCATGGCCCGCACCCACTTGGCCAGGGCGTTGTAGTCGCGCTTGTGGCCGAGGACGATGCCGTGCCGGTGGGGCTCGGAGAACGCGATGCGGTGCGGGTACGGGACACCGGCGGGCTCGGGTTCGGCGTCTGCGTCTGTTTTTGGTGCGGTGGTACCGATAGGCTTCATTTGCTTCACCTCATGTCTTTTCGTGACAGGTGGGGCATTTGCCTCGGGGGTCGTTGCGAGCGGCCGCCGGGGCCTTTTCATGTCCCAGACCTTGCCAATCCCAGACGCCGTGGGTCTATGCTTATCGCTGGACTCGGTCTTAGAACCTTGCAAAGCGGTGAAGACAGATAATTGGTCGGTGATTCGATTGAGGGTCGATGGTGAGGACGGCGAGGCGCGCTCTCGTTTCGGGAAGCTGCTCAAGAAAACCCGTGGTCTAGCGGGTCTCACGCAACAGAAGCTTGCCGCTGTATCCCTGGTCGGGCAAAGCACTATCAGCGATTTGGAGCTCGGCAAGAAAGGGACGCGCAGGGACCAAGTGGTGCGCCTTGATGCTGCTCTCAAGGCCAACGGGGTTCTGCTGGGTGCCTGGGACGCTGCGTTCTCCGGGGTTGGGATGACGTCGTACTTCCGCGAGGTTGCTGAGGCGGAGCAAGCCGCCACAACCTTTCGGGACTACTCCCTCGGCCTGGTTCCAGGAATCTTCCAGGTCGAGGAGTACGTGAGGGCCATCAGCGAGATCGCTGAGCCCGATGCCACATCGGAAGCGATCGACCAGATCGTCGATGCGCGAAAGCAACGTCAGCTCATCCTGGACCGGCCACACCCACCGAAGATCACCGCTCTCTTGGACGAGGTGGTCCTAGTTCGCCGCTTTCGGAACCCCGAAGTGAGGCCCAAACAGATCGATCACCTGCTGGAACTGTCATATCGCTCACGGGTGGACATACAGATAATTCCGAGTGAGGCAGAGGGGCACGCTGGACTGGGTGGTTCGTTCACCGTGATGGACGTGCCTGGCAACGGCTCGTTCGTCTACGTGGAGAGCCAGCAGACAGGTGTATCGCTGAAGCAACCGGAGATTGTGGCACGCTATGACCGAACCTTCGCGGAGCTGAGGAGCGCCGCTCTGCCGATTACGGCGTCGCGGTCCAAGATGGAAGAGATACGAGGCAACATCCGATGATGAGTCAGGTCTGGAAGAAGTCCAGCTACAGCAACGGGTCCGGTGGTCAGTGCGTGGAGGCACGAATTATGCCTGGTCAGAGGGCTGCTGTTCGTGACACCCAGAACCGGGAGTCGGGTCACCTTGCTGTACCTGCCCCTGAGTGGACTGCTCTCGTGAATGCGGTGCGCGTCCGGTAACATCCCCGCGCACGCGAAGAGCCGCACCCCGTCAATGTTGGTGACGGGGTGCGGCTCTCGTGTTCAGCGGGTTCAGGTTACCCCGGGTGCGCGACACACCACGAGGACCAAAGACCCCACCGCAGTCCCGCCCCAAACCGGGCCACCGGGTGGGGGAGTCTCGCGGACGTTGGTGCCGGTATGCCACCCGAACCCGGCCTCACCTCAGGGAACAGCGGACACACTGCCCGAACGGCTACCCCACCGTGGCAGCCGAGCCCAGCGGCCGTAGAACCTCGGCCGGGGAACCCGCCCACAACCGGGTCCCTCCCGCGTCCACGGTCACCCCGAGCTGCTCCCGGCCCGGCCGACCCGCCCGCTGCCACTCCTCCCACGCCGCGCCGACCTCCGCCCACAGGTCCCGGCCCCCGGCGCGTTCGGTGGCGTAGGGGCCGCCGACCGGTGTGTACTCGCCCAGCGCCCATGACCCGTCCGGGGTGGCCACGTACACGGACGCCTCGCCCGCGCACTCGGGCCGCTCCTCTGACGCCTCGTAGACGGCGTACCGCAGGTCGGGCACCAGGTGTCCGAGAACCAGTTGCCATCCGGGGTGCTCGTAGGCGACCAGGCGGGGGTTCACGGTGGCGGTTCCGGCCTGCTTGCCGGGGTCGTCCTCGTCCACCAGGTCCCGGATGCGGCGGCTGTCGGGACGCTGGGAGCGCAACACCATGAACGGGGCCTCGCCGACGATCCTCCCGTGCGCGGTGTCGTCCTCCCCGACTTCCAGTCGCACCAGCACCCCGGGGCGGGTCCCCACCTCCCAGGGGGTCACGATCACCCCGCCCGGCCACGTCTGCCCCACCCAGGCGTGGGGGATGGACCCGCGGGCCGCCACGGTGGAGATCACCCGGTGGAAGCGATCCGCGCCGAGACCGGTTTCCAGGTGCCCTGTGCCGTCCTCGTCCAGCACGGTCGGCCGGTAACCGGCGCGGTCGAGGTTGTCGACGGCGACCCGGGCGAGCTCTGTGTCGATCTCGGCGGACACCACCGCTTTCTCCCCGAGCGCGTGACAGAGCAGAGCGGTGTTGTACCCGCTCCCCGTGCCGATCTCCAGCACCCGGTGCCCCTCGGCGGCGTCGAGCTGTTGGAGCATGTCCACGACCAGCGACGGTTGGCTGAGGCTGGAGGTCCGCAACCTGCCCCACCCGGGTTCGCCGTTCGGGCCCCCGGCCGGGTTGCCGTCGTCCACCTGGGTCGCGAGCGCGTAGTCCTCATGCGCCCAACGGGCGTGGTCGGGGTCCTCGCGGGTGACCGGCATGCAGTAGCCGGGGTGGTCGGTGGAGGTGACCCACACGGTGTCGGGGATGAACCCGGCCCGGTCCACCGCGAGGATCGCCCGGTGCCACCGGGGGTCGATGATGTGGCCCGCGATGGTGAGGGCGCGGGCCAGACGGGCGCCGGGTGTGGTCACCGGTCGGGGTCCTTGCCGTCGCCGGACTGGGTGGGGAGGGGTTCGCTTCCGTGTTTCTTGGGGTCTTGGCCGTCGCCGCCGGCGGAGCCGCCCTTGCCGGTGTTGGTGCTGTCGGGTTTGCCGTGATCTCCCACGGGGTCCTCCAGGATGGTTGGGCCTGCCTACCACCGGAACAGTAATCCACCATCCGGTTACTGTGAGTGGTTTTGGCTGGAAGTGGCCACCTCGCGCAATCCACCGTCCCAACGCGCGACATGGGGGGAGCGGGGCACACGGTCGCCCCGGCTGGCCCCGCATCCACGCGGAACGCGCCTTGGCGAACCCCGGCCGCTCCCGCGATCCGGGCCACGGGGGAAGATGCACGGGCGTCCCCCCCCGGCGGTCAAGGAGGCCCCATGTCCACCACACCACCACCCCCGCCCCTCAGGAACTGGGCCGGGAACGTCGCCTTCTCCCACACGGCGGTGCACCGCCCCTCGACCCTGGACGAACTGCGCCGCCTCGTCCGCGACAGCCCCAGGATCCGGGCCCTCGGCAGCGGCCACTCCTTCAGCAGGGTGGCCGACTCCGACCACGAGCTGGTCCGCCTCGACGGGATGCCGCAGGACATCGTCCTCGACCCCGGGGCGGGGACCGTGGCGGTGTCCGCCGGAACGAGCTACGCCGACCTCTCCGCCGCCCTGCACCAGGACGGGTTCGCCCTCGCGAACATGGCCTCCCTGCCGCACATCTCCGTCGCCGGATCGTGCGCCACCGGCACCCACGGCTCCGGGGACGGGCAGCGCTGCCTCGCCGCCTCCGTGCGGGCCGTGCGGATGGTCGGCCCGGAGGGCGACCTCGTGGAGCTGTCCCGCGACACCGACCCCGACACGTTCCCCGGCGCGGTGATCTCCCTCGGTGCGCTCGGCGTCGTCACCCGGCTCACCCTGGACGTCGAGCCCGCCTTCGAGGTCGCCCAGCGCGTCCACCTCGACGTGCCCCTGGACGCGGTGGCCAAGCGGTTCGACGCGGTGTTCGGCGCCGCGTACAGCGTGAGCGCGTTCACCGACTGGGCCCGGGGCGTCGCCGACGTGTGGCTCAAGCACCGGACCGACCTGCCCGAGCGCCCGTGGGAGGGCGGACGGCCCGCCGGGGGACCGGTGCACCCCGTGCGGGGCATGCCGGTGGAGTCCTGCACCGTGCAGCTGGGGGTCTCCGGGCCCTGGCACGAGCGGCTGCCGCACTTCCGGCCCGACGTGACGCCGAGCGCGGGCGACGAGCTCCAGTCGGAGCTGTACCTGCCACGGGAGCAGGCGGCGCGGGCCTTCGCCGCCCTGCGCGGCATCGGGCACAAGGTGGCCCCGCTCCTGCACGTGTCGGAGGTGCGCACGGTGCGCGGGGACGACCTGTGGCTGAGCCCCGCCCACGGCCGCGACTCCGTGACGTTCCACTTCACCTGGGTCAGCGACGCGGAGGCGGTGGTGGCCGTCCTGGCCGAGGTGGAGGGGCTCCTGGCGCCCCTGGGCGCCCGGCCGCACTGGGGGAAGCTCACCACGCTCTCGGCCGGGGACATCGTCGCGGGGTACGGGCGCGCGGAGGACTTCGCCCGCCTGGCGCGGAGCATGGACCCCGGCGGCACGTTCCGCAACGCCTTCACCGACGCGCTGTTCCCCCGGGGATGAGCGCGGGCGGACCCGCGGCACCGATATTCCGGTGCCGCAGGGCCGCCCGTCGTCGTGGGAGGGCCGCAAGACCGGCCCCTGCGGACCCGCCGCCCGGGCCCCCCCCCCCCCGCCGGCCCCCCCCCCCCCCCCCCCGGGCCCCCCCCGCCGGGGGGCCCCCCCCCCCCCCCCCCCCGAGGCCCGCGCCCCCCGCT